>NZ_JADBVM010000330.1:0-10384 GCF_020244875.1 Microcystis sp. M44BS1 | reverse complement strand
TATATTCTCGGCTAGTCTTTTCGTATAGGTTCGTTTCTTGGCGACAAAATCTAACTCTTCGCTAAAGGGTTTCTGACAATTACCGCACTTAAATTGACGACGATTAACTTGTAGGTACACTGGTTGACCTGAGAGCGGTAAGTCTTTGACTAAATGTCGATGATTTTGGTGGAGTTTATCGCTCTCTAACCCACAACGAGGACAGACTGCTTTTTTATTTTTCGATTCGATTTGGAAAACTATACCGATATTTTCTAGGTGTCGATAGCCTTTAATACAGGTTCCTTGTAGGTTCAAAAATTTGTCAAGTATCATAAGTAAAATAATCTCGTTTTTGGCTATTATATCAAATTTTAACTCAATTGTCTATCTTTTGGTATTAACCAGTTTGTGCCTTAAGTCTTTCCCTGTATAGATTTCAGCTATTTTTGAGACTAGGTACTCTCATCGAATTTTATTTTAAGTTAATTATTTGCATAACAATTCCCGAAGAGCCACTATTTAGACGAAATCTCAACAAGTTGATATGGCGGTAAAGGATATTCAAAGCATTATTAAAGACTATGAACAACAGTAAACAGATTATAATTGTAACAGCTATTAATTGGACTAACCACCTATGAATATTAAACAAAAACTATCTTTAGTAACACAAAATCTCTCTGATGAACAATTAGAACCATTGTTAGAGTTAGCAGTAAATTTACAAAATAACAACCCAAATACACTTAACTTTACTGAACAAATTACCTCTCAAGCTTATCAAGAATGGGTTAGTTCTGATCATGACATCTACGACGAGATTTTTGCCGATGAAATTACAAAAGGGTGATGTAGTATTGTGTCAAGTACCCATGCCATCCAGTCAATTTCAACAGTTTAAGCTTCGTCCTGCTGTTATCGTATCAGCTAATGATATTAATCAAATTTTAGATGATGTAATGGTTGTTCCTTGTACCTCTAATCGTAATCGCTCCTTTTCGATAAACCAACAACTAGAAAGCTTGGGAGTCAAACTAATCTGATCAACACAAAAATAGAACTACCCTTGATTTTTACAGAGGTATATTTTTAACGGGGAAGGATGTCAACCCTCACTTCCAGACTCAACAGTATGGCCGACTTCGCTGATCCATTGGGCAATTTCTGCGGGGGATGCGGTGGTTTCTACGGTGACGATTTTATTGGCTACATCCACCGATATTTGGGCTGCCGGTTGCTGATTATTAATCGCTTTAGTAATGGTATTAGCGCAACCTTCACAGGCAATACTAGGCACTTTTAGGGTAATTGTCATTGTTGTAACTCCAGTAACTTTATAGCTAAAGACTAGCATAAATTGTCAGGGGTAGCTTATTTTTTAAGAGTTTATTTACCATTTCAGCACTGCCGCTTCGATCCCCTGTTCCCGACGCAGTTTACTATCTTTTTCTAGCCATTGGATTACCTGTTTATGGGTTAGTTCTTCTAGGGTTACTCCCGTATCTTCGGCGATTATTTTTAGTAAGCGTAGGGAAGAAATCGTTAAACGAGTCAGGAATTTTTCGGGAGAAGTCAAGAGGGCAGCGTCCACATCCGCGGATTCTTCTGGGGTTAAAAATTGTCTGTTTTCGATCATAGTTTTATTTGGTTTCCATCCAATTGTCACCGGCTTTTATTTCTACCAAGAGAGGGACTGTCAAGGAGACAGCTTCTTCCATAGTCGTCTTGATTTTTGACTCTAGGGATGGCCATTCTTCCCTCGGTACTTCCAAGACTAATTCATCATGGACTTGCAGCAGTAATCTCGCTCGATAATTTTGCAGTACCTCGGCCAATTTTACCATCGCTACTTTAATAATATCAGCACTGGAACCCTGAATGGGCGCATTAGCAGCCGATCTTAATAATTGTGCCTCCTCGTTGTTGAGTTTGAGGCTATCTAAATCGATGTCATGTAAGGACAGTCCCCGCAGTCTTTTTAAGAGGGGATTATCAAAGTTAAAATAACGTCTCCTACCCAAAATTGTTTCTACATATCCCTGAGCGATTGCTTGTTTTTTGCTATTCTCTAAATACTCAAATACTTGGGCATAACGTTGATGATATTTTTCAATAAATTTTCTGCCCTGTTCTACGGTTAATTTCGATTCACGGGCGAATTTTTGCGCTCCCATGCCATAAATAACCCCGAAGTTAATGGTTTTCCCTAAACTGCGTTCTTCTGGGGTAATTTCCCCTTTATCAAAGAGCAATTGAGCGGTGACTTTATGAACATCTTGATTACTACGATACGCTTCTAATAAAACTGGTTCTTGACTGAGATGAGCAAGAATTCTTAACTCGATTTGTGAGTAGTCCGCTGACACTAATAAGTACCCATCTTCGGGGATAAAAGCTTGACGAATTCGCCGAGAAAATTCACTGCGAACGGGGATATTTTGCAGGTTAGGATTGGAGGATGATAAGCGTCCGGTGCTGGTGATGGTTTGATTAAAATCCGTATGCACTCGTGCGGTTTTTGGTTCGGCTAATTTCGGTAAAGCATCCACATAAGTGGATTTTAATTTGGATAAGGTGCGATGTTCAAGGATATAATCAATTAGGGGATGATCCCCTTGTAGTTTCTCTAAAACACTTTGATCGGTAGAGTAACCTGTTTTAGTTTTTCTGGATTTTTTGCGATTGAGTGCCAATCGCTCAAAAAGGATTTCACTTAACTGTTTAGGAGAGCCAAGATTAAAAGTTTCTCCGATAGATTCATAAGCTTTTTTTTCTATGTCTGCTAAGTCTCTTTCTAGTTGCTGGGACAAGTTTTTTAGATAATTGACATTAATTTTTATCCCATAATTTTCCATCTGCCACAGCACCATGACGAGGGGAGATTCTACTTCTGAGAATAATTGATATAAAGAGGGAATTTTAGTTAACTCTGACTGTAATTTTTCTCGAAGTAAATAGGTAGCGTAGGCATCTAATCCACAGTAGTTAGCAGTAGTGCCAATATCTAAATCAGCGATGGTTTTTCCCCCAGGAATACCGAGACTTTTATAACTAAGGGAAGTGATACCGTCCAAATAGCGATCGCATAAATCTTCGAGATTATGAGTTAGTTCGGGATGGAGGACATAACTAGCCACCATAGTATCAAAAACTAGACCTTTAACGGTAATTCCTTGATGATAAAAAACATCAATATCAAATTTCGCATTCTGGAAGACTTTCGGATAATTATCACTGGCTAAAATTGGGCGTAATTTTTCAAGAACTATCTCTAGATTTAAATTATCACCGCTCTGGTGTCCGATAGGAATATAGGCCAGAGAATTTAATTCTTTTCCCCAACAGCAACCGATGCCGACTAATTTGGCTACACGAGGATTTAAATCCGTGGTTTCGGTGTCCCAAGCGACGGGAAATTGCCGATTAGTAAAAGTTGTTAATTTGGCCAGTAGAGCATCTAACTTAGGAATAGTATCAATAATGTCGGGAGCAATTAGAACCGGTGGAGAAACAGGGGGTAAATCAAACAGAGACAATTGATTAGAATCAGCATCGCTAGTTAATTCTAGGGGAGGAGTGCCACCTAGCTGCTGTTGAATTTGATCGAGTTTCTGGAGAATTTTCTTTAACTCCAATCTTGCCAATAAAGGTTTAACTAAACGCCGATCAAAACCTCGGAGACGAAATTTCTCCTCATCGAGGCTAACGGGGGCATCAAGGGCAATTTTGGCTAAATAGCGAGAACTTTCGGCGGCGGGTTTCCCCTCTAATAATTTAGTTTTTACCATTCCCTTGATCGATTCCAGATTGGTATAGATATCGTCTAAGTTATCGTATTTTTTTAATAAATCTATCGCTGTTTTTTCGCCAATTCCGCGCACTCCGGGGATATTATCAGACTTGTCACCGCAAAGAGCTTTAAAATCTACTACCTGTTTTGGTGTCACCCCTAACTTTTCCGTGACAGCTTGGGAATTAAATTCTGTATAACCCTGTCCCGATGTACTTTTGACTGCATTAATATCCAGATAGAGAACCGTGGTTTTTTTCTCCTCATCTACCAATTGAAATAAATCTCGATCGCCTGTTAAAATCTTGACTGTATAACCATTATCGCCAGCTTGTTTTGCCAAAGTTCCTAAAACATCATCTGCTTCATAACCAGGGGAAGTCACAATAGGAATATTCATCGCTGCCAAGAGACTTTGCAGATTAGTTAAATCGGGGCGAAATTCTTCAGGAGTTTCTTGCCGATTAGCCTTATAATTGACATCAGCTTCATGGCGAAAAGAAGGAGCGGCTAAATCAAAAGCGACCGCTAAATAAGTGGGTTTTTGAGTTTCTAGTAACTGCATCAGAGAATTTAAAAACCCAAAGCAAACACTGGTGGGAATACCGCTAGAAGTACGCAGAGGGCCAGAACGAGACTTAGCAAAGGCATAATAGGCACGAAAAGCCAAAGAATGCCCATCAATCAGGATAAATAGCTTATTTTGCTCGCCACTGGTCATAATCTAGCCTCAAATTTGCGTGTTATTTCCATTTTAAGGATTACCGAGCCATTATTAGCTCTCCTGCAAAAATCAAAAATCTTCCGTTAGGTGGGGAGATGGTCGATAGTAGAATGGAAAACAGGAGGGTAAAAAAGACAAGAGACAACTATTTTATCCATAAAACCTAAGATTATGTCAAATTTATCTGGTTTTTAAGATATTTTGACCCGATAGCGCCTCGATAACTTACTTTTGCAGGAGGTCTATTCAGCCATTAGCCTGGCATCGGCGATCGCTGATAACTGATAACTGATAACTGATACTTAACACCTCCTCAAAAAAATATTTGCCAAAAAGCCAGCGTAAGGGTATTTTAAGAATAATTTTATATGTTTACTTTTCGATTACATGAGAATCCTAGTTACGGGTGGTGCGGGTTTTATCGGTTCCCATCTAATCGATCGCTTGATGGAACAGGGTCATGAAGTGGTCTGTCTGGATAACTTCTACACAGGGACGCGCAGAAATATCGTTAAATGGCTAGGAAATCCTTATTTTGAGCTAATTCGTCACGATATCACCGAGCCGATCCGTCTAGAAGTCGATCAGATTTATCACCTGGCCTGTCCTGCTTCCCCAATCCACTATCAATATAACCCCGTAAAAACGATTAAAACCAATGTTTTAGGGACTATGTATATGCTGGGGTTAGCTAAACGGGTAAAAGCGCGATTTTTGCTCGCTTCCACCTCGGAAGTCTATGGCGATCCCGATGTGCATCCGCAAACGGAAGAATATCGAGGCAATGTCAACTGCATCGGACCGCGTTCCTGTTATGACGAGGGTAAACGGGTGGCGGAAACCTTGGCTTTTGAGTATTATCGGGAGCATAAAGTCGATATCCGGGTGGCCCGGATTTTCAACACCTACGGCCCGCGAATGCTGGAAAACGATGGTCGAGTGGTGAGTAATTTCGTCGTGCAAGCTTTGCGCGGTGAACCCCTGACGGTTTATGGTGAAGGTTCCCAAACCCGCAGTTTTTGCTATGTTTCTGACCTGGTGGAAGGGTTAATGCGTTTGATGAATGGGGACTTTATCGGGCCGGTTAATCTCGGCAATCCCGATGAATACACAATTCTGGAATTAGCGCAAGTGATCCAAGGCATGATTAATCCCGAGGCCGAATTGGTCTATCAACCACTGCCGGAAGATGATCCCAAGCAACGACAACCGGATATCACTCGTGCTAAAACCTATCTGGATTGGAGTCCAACTATTCCTCTAAATCAGGGTTTAAAAATGACGATCGAGGATTTCCGTTCTCGTCTAAGCTAATCCCTAATCAATAAATTTAACTTAATTGTCACTGGAGTGATTATCATGCGTGTTTGTGTTATCGGAACGGGTTATGTGGGTTTAGTCACTGGGGTTTGCCTAGCACATATCGGCCATCATGTTATCTGTATTGATAACAATGAAGAAAAAGTCAAATTGATGAAATCGGGACAATCCCCCATCTATGAACCGGGGTTATCGGAATTAATGCAGTCTTCGGCAGCCTCCGGCAATCTGGAATTTTCCACGGATCTAGAAGCGGGAGTTAAACACGGCGAAATCCTCTTTATCGCTGTTGGTACACCTGCACTACCGACGGGGGAAAGTGACACCCGTTATGTGGAAGCGGTGGCCCGGGGTATTGGGGCCCATCTCAACGGTGGTTATAAAGTAATCGTCAATAAATCTACCGTTCCCATCGGTTCTGGGGATTGGGTACGGATGATCGTCCTCGATGGCGTGGCCGAGAGACAAAAAAAGCTCGTGGCTGCTGGAAGTATTAGTACACTAGAACGCATTGAAGCGGATTTCGATGTGGTCAGTAATCCCGAATTTTTACGGGAAGGTTCGGCAGTTTATGATACTTTTAACCCCGATCGCATTGTTTTAGGCAGTAATAACCCGAAAGCCATCGAAATGATGAAGCAATTGTACGCGCCTTTGGTTGAACGTCAATTCTCTGAAGATACCTCCTTGCCTCCCGTTCCCGTGGTGGTTACGGATCTCAGTTCGGCGGAAATGATTAAATACGCCGCTAATGCCTTCCTAGCCACCAAAATTAGCTTTATTAACGAAGTAGCTAACATCTGCGATCGCGTCGGGGCCGATGTCACCCAAGTGGCTAAAGGTATCGGTTTAGATTCCCGTATCGGCAGCAAGTTTCTCTCGGCCGGGATCGGTTGGGGGGGTTCCTGTTTCCCCAAAGATGTGTCAGCTTTGGTGCATACCGCAGAAGACTACGGTTACGAAACGGAATTACTTAACGCCGCTATCAATGTTAACAAACGTCAACGGACAATTGCGATCGAAAAACTCCAACAGGAATTAAAAATCCTCAAGGGTAAAACCGTCGGTTTGTTGGGATTAACTTTTAAACCCGATACCGATGATATGCGCGATGCTCCGGCTTTAACCATGATCGAACAGTTAAATCGTTTAGGTGCTAAGGTAAAAGCCTATGATCCGATCGTTTCCCAAAGTGGTTTAAGTCACGGTCTCAGTGGTGTGATTATCGAATCGGATCCAGAAAGATTGGCTGATGGTTGTGACGCTTTGGTGGTGGTGACGGAATGGCAAGAATTCCTCCGTCTTGACTACGGCAAAATGGTTAAAACCATGCGCGAACCCGTGTTAATTGATGGTCGCAATTTCCTCGATCCTGCGGTGGTGACAGCAGCTGGTTTCCGTTACCTCGGTATTGGACGTTAATCCCAGGAATCCGCCTTTTCACTAGGACTGACGCGGGTGGGGAAGGGACAAGCAGCGCCAACCCTTACCCCTGCTCCTAGGGGCGAAAATTGCCCGATTATGCCAGATGAAAAACGAAAACTTCCTAGCTGACCATAAGGATAGTTGCAATGGTTACATGATGTGAACGGGGGCCACTAGAATCCGGGGGCGATGGGTAGAATTAAATTGAGAAACTAGAAATCAGTTTTAGCAATACCTATGGTTAGCTCTGTTCAATACCGCTACACTAACGAACAAGTTAGGGACTGGTTACGGGGATTACTGACAATTGCTTGGTGTGATGGGGATTATAGCACCAGCGAACAGGAATCGATCGCCCGTTTCGCTCATGAATTAGAATTAGATGACGACCACGTTCTCTATCAATCGATTAGTCCCGAAGAATTGGCCGCAAGTTTCGGTCATGACCCCAAAATATCAGAAAACTTCCTCCGCACGGCGGTTATGGTGGCGATCGCCGATGGCATTTATTCCCCCGCAGAAGCGGCATTACTGCATAGTTATCGGGATGCTTTCGGGTTAGAAATCGAGGCCTTGTCAGCTTTAGAACATACTGTCTGTGAAATTCCCGAAATTACCACGGAAGCGCAGAAATCCGAGTTTATCAGTGCCGAACATCCCCACCCGGATCTGCTGCATCCCCTCAAAGATTGGTTAGATGGGGTGGAAATGCACGATCCGCGCTTGGCCCGGTTTATCTGCAAAATGGTGCCGCCTCAATGTCCTTTTGAACGGGATATCGTGCTGTTTGGTCATAAATTAGTCCATATTCCGCCTCTGTGCAAGTTAAATCCTCTCTACGAGCAATTAGTCGGGTTACGTTTCCGCGCCCTATCATACTTAGCCGATGATTGTCAAGAGGATATTTCCGAGTATATTTAGCCAGTTTAACTAAAATTGTGACTAACATGGCATAAATATCCTGCTGACAGAAAATATCTCAGCCTAAAGGCCTTTCCTAGCCAATTCTTCCGTTAAAATTAGGTTAAGTCGCCGTTAAGAGAGAAACTATGAGTAAAAACTCCCGACGAGTCGATTTTCCTGATTTACCCGGGACAAAAAACCTGCGCTCCTATCAATGGCAGTGGCTGGGCCGAGATATCCTCGCCGGTGTCACCGTGGCGGCCTACGCTATTCCCCAGTGTATGGCCTACGGCGACCTGGCCGGGGTCGAGCCGGTGGTGGGATTGTGGACTCTCGTGCCGGCTGCCCTAGTTTACGCCCTTTTCGGCTCCTCACCGCAACTATCCCTCGGACCGGAATCGACCACGGCAGTGATGACGGCGGCAGCGATCGCACCGATAGTGAGCCTTCAAGGAGAAAATTACGGCAGTTTAGCGGCTTTTTTAGCCCTAATGGTCGGTTTAGTCTGTTTTGTCGCTTATATCGCCCGCTTGGGATTTCTAGCTAATTTACTCTCCAAACCGATCCTGATCGGTTATATGGCGGGAGTGGCGGTGATCATGATTGCGGGACAACTGGGTAAAATTAGTGGTTTGTCAATCCGTGAAAATACGGTTTTTAAAGAAATTTTAGCTTTTTTCTGGGGAATAAACCAATGGCACTGGCCAACCCTTAGCCTAGCTGTATTTTTGCTACTATTTCTATTTGTCATCCAAAAATATTTTCCCAAAGCACCTGGTCCCTTGCTGGCGGTTTTACTGGGAACCCTCGCCGTCGCCACCCTCCATCTCGATGGGGAGGGGGTGGCAGTAGTGGGGAAAATTAGCAAGACTTTGCCCAATTTTGGCTTACCAACCCTAGATTTTTCCCAATTACTACCCCTAGTCACCGCAGCCGTCGGCATTGCCCTGGTGGGCTATTCCGATAACGTCTTGACCGCTAGAGCCTTCGCCGCACGCCATAACCAAGAAATCGATGCCAATCAAGAATTTTTAGCCCTGGGACTGGGGAATCTGGCGGCGGGTTTTTGTCAGGGATTTCCCATCAGCAGCAGCGCCAGTCGCACTGCGGTGGGCGATTCGGTGGGTAGTAAAAGTCAGATTTACTCCCTGGTGGTGGCAGTGGTGGTGGTGGCGGTCATTTTCTCCCTCGGTCCGCTACTGGCACTCTTTCCCAAGGCCGCTTTGGGTGCGCTGGTGATTTATGCGGCCTGTAAACTGGTGGATATTGCCGGCGCTAAACGACTAAAAAGCTTTCGCAATAGTGAGTTTAATCTCGCTGTCCTGACCATGGTGGGGGTGCTAACCACGGGGATTTTAAGCGGGGTTGCCATCGCCATCGGTCTCTCGGTTATCGATTTATTGGCCCGCATTACCCGGCCTGATGATGCGGTCTTGGGTACGGTTCCGGGGGTGATGGGTTTACACGCGCTCCAGGATTGGCCAGAAGCGCAAACAATACCGGGGTTAGTTATCTATCGTTACGATGCCCCCTTATTTTTTGCTAATGCGGCCGACTTTAAACGTCGCGCTCTCAGTGCCATTGCCCGGGAGACAAAACCGGTAGAATGGTTTGTCTTGAATACGGAGGTTCTTGGGGAATTAGATAGTACAGCCGTGGAGATTCTTGAGGAACTAGCAGCGGAATTATCAAGACAGGGTATAGTTTTCGCCCTCGCTAGGGTTAAACACGATCTGTACTTACAATTGCAACGTTCTCGCTTGTTAGATAAAATTAGCGAGGAGAGAATTTACTATACTTTGCCGGCAGCGATCGAAGCTTTTAAAAATCGTTAACTGATAGTTAGGGGTCGAGAAGGTCATCGCCGACCTCTCCTCCCATAAAGAACCTACCCGTCCATAGTTTTCGGACTTTATTGAAATTAGGTGATAGAGTTTTCTAAGTTGGGCTTCCGTCGGTTGCATTTAGTCATTATCGGCTTGATTTTAGATTATTGTTCATTTTTAGCATCATTAACTGAAAGTCACTTCCCTAACCTATTTAGGGTTTGCTGAATAAAGGTGAAATGTAGGCAAGGTAAGGGTTTTGTGGCTTTTCTCGCGAAACAGGTGCAAGATTTTGAGAGAATCGTGCTTCAAAACCTTGCGTCTTCATCGGCCCGCGTCCTGTAGGGGCGAAGCATTCGGATAAAAAATCTACGGTTTCACCGATAGGTTATTGCCCGAATGCTTCGCCCGTAC
>NZ_JADBVM010000033.1:0-36379 GCF_020244875.1 Microcystis sp. M44BS1 | reverse complement strand
GTGCGTTACGCTATCGCTAACGCACCCTACTAATAAACTACTGTAAAAATATGAAACAGTAGAATGGTAAAATGTAGGGTGCGTTAGACGGCGACAATCTCTGCTTAAACTTAAATCTAACAATCCGTCGTAACGCACCACTGTAAAAATATGAAACAGTAGAATGGTAAAATGTAGGGTGCGTTAGACGGCGACAATCTTTGCTTAAGCTTAAATCTAACAATCCGTCGTAACGCACCACATCTATCATTAATTTATTTGGTGCGTTACGCTATCGCTAACGCACCCTACTAAAAACTACTGGGATTAGAAAGAGAGTTAGGTGGAGCCCTCACTAATATGGTCACAGCCTACCTCACCCAAGTCCAACTGGGGCAAGAGCCGGTGGCTAACCTAGAACGCGCGATCGCTGCCTACACTGAAGCCGCTACCATCTGTCGCCAATTGGGATTAGAAAGGTACTTGGCCTCTAATCTCAATCAACTGGGCAATGCCTACGGCAACCAAGCCGAACTGGGTCAAGAGCCGGTGGCCAACCTAGAACGGGCGATCGCCGCCTACAACGAAGCCGCCACCATCAGCCGCCAACTGGGATTAGAAAGGGATTTAGCAACAACCCTGACTAATCTGAGCACAGCCAACCTCAACCAAGCCGGACTGGGGCAAGAGCCGGTGGCTAACCTAGAACAGGCGATCACCGCCTGCACTGAAGCCGCCACCATCCGCCGCCAACTGGGATTAGAAAGCGATTTAGCTGGAACCCTCACTAATCTGGGCAATGCCTACAGCCTCCAAGCCGAACTGGGTCAAGAGCCAGTAGCCAACCTAGAACGTGCGATCACCAACCACAACGAAGCCACCACCATCCGCCGCCAACCCGGATTAGAAAGGGATTTAGCCCAAACCCTCACTAATCTGGGCGCAGCCTACAGCACCCAAGCCCAACTGGGTCAAGAGCCGGTAGCCAACCTAGAACGGGCGATCGCTGCCTACACCGAAGCCACCACCATCCGCCGCCAACCCGGATTAGAAAGGGATTTAGCCTCTACCCTCACTAATCTGGGCGTAGCCTACCACACCCAAGCCGAACTGGGTCAAGAGCCGGTAGCCAACCTAGAACGGGCGATCGCTACCTACACCGAAGCCACCACCATCCTCCGCCAACCGGGATTAGAAAGGGATTTAGCCGGAACCCTCACTAATCTGGGCGCAGCCTACAGCACCCAAGCCCAACTGGGTCAAGAGCCGGTAGCCAACCTAGAACGGGCGATCGCTGCCTACACCGAAGCCACCACCATCTTCCGCCAACCCGGATTAGAAAGGGATTTAGCCTCTACCCTCACTAATCTGGGCGTAGCCTACCACACCCAAGCCGAACTGGGTCAAGAGCCGGTAGCCAACCTAGAACGGGCGATCGCCAATTATCGAGAAGCACTTTCCTTTCTCAACCCCGCTCTCTTACCTGCTGACACCCTGAGAACTGGGCGCAACTTAGGCAATCTCGGTTTCCGGCAGGGTTGGTGGGACATTGCCTTAGAAGGCTACACCGTCGCCGTGGAAGCCGTTGAACAAAGCCGCGCCTGGGCAACCAGTGAAGCCCTTCGCCAAGAGATTGTCCGCAAGTCCATCGGTGTTTATGAAAACCTGATCCAAGCCGCCGTTAACCAAGGCGATCTCTCCCTGGCGCTGCGAACCGTCGAACGTTCCCGCTCCAAACGCCTCGCCGACCTGATCGCTGTGGGCGACCTCTACGCCGATGGGCGCGTTCCCCCAGAGATCCAAGCCTGGTATCAGCAGGTTAAGGAAAGCCGTCAGATCCAATCCCAACTCCGTCAAAACCCCCTCGACCAGCCCGGATTCACCCAGAAACCCCAACCCTACCCCATCGGTAACACCCGCGCCAGCTTTGCCACGGAACAACTCCAGGCCGCCGAAGCCGCCGAACGTCAAGCCTGGGACGCTCTCTACCGCTTTGATGCCATCACCGCCCAACTTCAGCAACCCCAACCCCAACCCCGACTCGATGAACTAACGGCGCTGCTTCCATCCCCCCAGACTGCCCTCCTCAGCTTCTATACCACCGCCACCCATACCCACATCTTTGTCCTGCGTCGCCCCGCCCAGGATGGCGGGGAAGGGGTCAACTGCCACACTATTCCCAATCCCCCGGAGTCCGCCAACGACTTGCAAAACTGGCTGGTCGTCAACTGGGTTATCCCCTACATTGCGATTAATCAAGCAGAGACCCCCCAATCCCGCCAGCAGCGTCGGCATGAGTGGCACCAAGCTATGGCCACTCGTCTGCAAGAACTGGCAACCCGCCTGCAATTCGACACCCTCATCCAACAGCACCTCCAGGGCATCACTGAGTTAATTCTGATTCCCCACCTGTTCCTGCACCAAATTCCCTTCGACCTTCTACCCACCGCCCAAGGTCAACTACTGGGCGATCGCTTTCGCCTTCAGTTTGTCCCCAGTACGAAAATTCTCGGACTGTGCCGAGAGCGATCGCAACCGACTCCCGACACCCTGGGGATTGTGGAAAACACCACAGAGGATTTGCCCTATACTCCCCTAGAGTGTGAGTGGGTCGCCCAAACCTGGAACGTGCCTCGCCAACGGCGGCTACAGGGGCGCACAGTCACCCCCGACTCTTATCTGCAATTGCTGAAACAAGTGCAGGCTTTGCTCTCCAGCCACCACGCCACCAGCCGCGCCGATGATCCCCTCAACTCCCACCTCGTCCTAGCCGAAGAGCAAAAAGTCACCCTCCGGGATTTACTTAGTCCCCTGTGGCGTTTTCCCGAATTGTCGGAAGTGTTTCTCTCCTGTTGTGAAACCGGTCTCAGTTTTGCCACTTCCCGAGATGAAGAGGGAAACCTGCGACGGGAATTACTGGACGAACCCCTCAGCTTAGGTACAGGCTTTCTGCTGGGGGGCGCTCGTGCTGTGATCAGTAGTCATTGGGCCGTGGCTGATCTAGCTACGGCGCTGTTTTCCCGGGAGTACCATCGCGCACGGCGGGCGGGAGAGGAACGCTTAACGGCTCTACATCAGGCTCGTCAAGCGTTGCGGGAGACTTGCCAAAAAGACTGGCGGGACCGTTTGACAGCCGATTATCAGCAGGCTTATCAGACTTGGCAACAACTGCGCCAAACTAAGGATCCCAACGTCAATGCTGCTGGGGCTAATTATCAGAAAATCGGCGAATTGATCAAGTGGCTTGACGAATTTGCTTCCGATGCAGTGCCTTTTCAGGATTATCGTTACTGGGGGGCGTTCTACTGTCTGGGACTTCCTTAAATTATGAATTAGGAATTAGTAAAACGTAGGGTGCGTTAGACGGCGATAATCTCTGCTTAAACTTAAATCTAACAATCCGTCGTAACGCACCACACCTATCATTAATTTATTTGGTGCGTTGCAAGTAAAACGTAGGGTGCGTTAGACGGCGACAATCTCTGCTTAAACTTAAATCTAACAATCCGTCGTAACGCACCACACCTATCATTAATTTATTTGGTGCGTTGCAAGTAAAACGTAGGGTGCGTTAGACGGCGATAATCTCTGCTTAAACTTAAATCTAACAATCCGTCGTAACGCACCACACCTATCATTAATTTAACTTTATTATAACATATAATTAATTTGCAAGAGTTCTTATCTATCATTAATTTATTTGATGCGTTACGCTATCGAAGGGCGCACCCTACTACTAATTATTGTACTGTAAAAGGATAATGCTGGGTTTTTAAAGGTTCCAATTTTAACAGGTCAAAAGCCCTATTTTAAAAGGGTTTTACCATTATTCAGCAATCCCTAATTAGGATAAACTCGCCCTTTCCAACCTCCCCCTTGGCCGCGCCAATAACGCAGGGCAGAATCCACAGTCATTAAACTATAAAAGAGGGCAATTAGGGGTAAAGTTAAAGCCCGCAGGGGGGATAATTTATATAGTCTTAAAGTCGGGCTATAGGAGAGGGCGATTAGTAATAAGGTGACGGCGCTAATTATGATAATTGATGTTTCTTTTAAGACCAATCCCCAGATTAAGCCCAAGGGGGCGGCTAAATAGGTTAAAAACATCCCGAAAATTGTGCCGATTAACCAAAGTGTTGAGTAATTTAGTTGTGTGAAGGCGGTGCGGGCTACCATATTCCAAATGCTGGCTAAATCGGGATAGGGACGGAGACTATAGGTGCTTTCTGTTAATCCTAACCAGATGGAACTCTCGTTATTTTCGGGGTGATTTTGCAGATATTTTTTAACCGCAATCGCTAAAGAACAATCATCAATTAAAGCTTGTTTAAGAATATCAATACCGCCAATTTTTTCTAGAATATCTCGGCGAATTAAAATGCAGCCCCCAGCGGCGGCTGCTATCGGGGAATTAGGGTTATTAACTAGGGGAAAAGGATAGAGTTTCTCGAAGAAAAAAACAAAGGCAGGAATGAGGAATTTTTCCCAAAAACTGTCACAGCGTAGCAACACCATCAGGGAAACTAAAGCTTGTTTTTCTTGTACTGCTTTAGTAACTAATTGGGTTAAATTATCTGGTGCGTGGGCAATATCAGCATCGGTGAAGAGAAAATAATCGGGTGCAAATTTCTCGGTAGCCTCTGTTATTCCCTGTTTCATTGCCCATAATTTACCCGTCCATCCTATCTCTAAAGCTTGTCCAGAAATAATAGTTATCTGGTCAGATTTATGAGATTGTTTAGCAATTTCTTGGGCAACTTTTCCCGTACCATCACTGCTTTGATCGTCAATTAAAACAATCGAAAATTCGCCTTGATAATCTTGGTTAAAGAGGGAGGTTAAACTGATAGGTAAAACGTCGGCTTCGTTTCGTGCGGGGATAATTGCCGAGACTTTTGGATAATTTGTTAAGGGAGAAGTGAGAGAATTAATTTTTTGGTTAGATAGCCAAAATTGTCCCCTGGCTAAGATTAAATATAACCAAATTATTAGCGATAGGAAAGTAACTAATAATAATAAAAATGTCATAAGCTAGTCGGCTTTCGATGAGGGAATAGGGAACAGGTCAAAAAGAGTAAGTAGGTAGGTGTTAAAAGTTGTCAGACACCCCCCTTATTAAGGGGGGCAGGGGGGATCGAACCTAAAATCCATTTTTAATTTAATTATAACCAGCTACTTATCAAATTTAGATGCACAACAGCTTCATAAGTTTGGGGTTTAACAGAGGGCAAATTAGGGTAAAATAGAGGCAAATTAGCAAAATTAGGCGAGGGAGTAAATCATGGATTATGATGTCGTAATTATTGGGGGAGGACCGGCGGGAGGTCACTGTGGGAGATTATTAAGTGAAAAAGGTTATCGTGTTCTTTTAGTGGAACAACATTCTAGTTGGCAAGATAATAACTTTTCTAGTGCCGCTTCTCCCCTAGAAATTTTAGAACAATTCAATCTCCCCGAAACCGTAGTGGCTAGGTTTTGGAAAAATATCGAAATTATCTCCACTAGCATACATCATTTTTGGTCATCACCGCAACCTTTAGGGGTAGTTTTTGATTTTGCCAAATTGCGAGAGTTTTTAGCCGCAGAAGTGCTGCGTTGGGGGGGAGAAGTTCGTTTAGGTTGTCGTTATCTGAAATATCAACAGATGGAGGATAAGCTAACTGTTTTCTTGAAATCAAAAGGTGAGGAAATCGAGACAGTTACTACTCGTTTATTGGTTGATGCCACGGGATACGCTAGGGCAGTTATGTATAAACATAGACGAGAAAAACCTGATTTTTTAAAAGCAGTGGGTATTGAATATTTAATTGCTGTGCCAGAAGAAGATTATCAAAAGTATCAAGATAATTTAGTATTTTTTCTCGGTCATAAATGGAGTCCTAAAGGTTATGGCTGGATTTTTCCTATGGATAATCGGCAATTAAAAATAGGAGCCGCTTGGTTAGAGGGAGAACATCCTTATATTCCTGAAGTTAAGCCTTTAAAAAGTTATATTACACAAATTATGCAAACCTACATGAATCTCTCGAAATGTGATATAATTGACAGCCATGGTTCTATTTTAGAATATTCGCTCAATCTGCAAGATATTTATTATCAAGAACCGAATATTATAGCGATTGGTGATGCGGTTTCTACGGTTAACTTTTTAGGAGGGGAAGGTATTCGCCATGCTATGAAAGGAGCCGAAATTGCTTGTCAATACATGGAAGAATATTTACAGGGAAAATCGAGTAATTTTGCCGCTTATCAACAGCGGATGCAAGAATATTTTCAACCCAAATGGAATTTATCCGATCGCCTCAGTCGCAAAGTTTATTTAGAATATAGTGATGCGCGTATAGATCAAGGAGTATCCTATCTCAAGTATCTTTCCACCCAGGATATAATCGACGTTTTATTTTACTACAAATTTGAGAAATACACAAAAGGGTTAGGAGGATTTCTGTTGGGAAAATTACGTCAATGGTGGCGCAAAATTTTTCCTAGTCAAAAACCTGAGTAAATAAGCTAGGATAAAGCTAAGGAAACAATATTGGTAAAGACCGTGAGTAAGTTTATTCGCTACAGTACAATTATCACTCTGCTGGGCATTTTAGCAGCCTGTAGTGGCAATCCTGACCTAGAAAATCGTCTGGCTGCCGATCCTAATCTACAAACAAATCCCATACCAGAAAACTCTCCTAATAACAGGCAATTACCGGCAAATTTTCCCGCAGAAATTCCTCGATATAGTCAATCAGAATTATTATCCGTGCAGACAAATCCTGATAATACTGGTGGACAAACCCGTTGGCAATCCAACGATCCCAGCAATGCGATCGAGGCTTTTTATCAACAGGAATTAGTTAATAATAATTGGGAAATTATTACTCCCTTTTCTGGGGAAGGAGTTAATAGTACCCTAACGGCCCGTCGAGATAATTTAGAGTTAACTATCACCATAACTGCCACTTCTCCCAATACCGAATATAGCCTCGATTATCGTCCAATAGGAACCCCTAGTCCCTCCCCTAGTCCCTCCCCTAGTCCCTCCCTTAGTCCCTCCCCGTTACCCAATCTTAATCCCACCAGTTTTAACGATCTCGAATCCTTACCTAATCCCTTAAAGAGCCACATTCAAGACTTAGCTAGATTAGGAGTATTAACAGGTAATAACAATCAGTTTAACCCTAATAATACAATAACGCGCCGAGAATTTGCTCGCTGGTTGTTACAGGCTAATAATGCCATTTATGCTAATGTAGCGGGTAAACAAATCCGTGTAGCTACTGCCAATAGTTCCCCAGCTTTTAGTGATGTTAAAAATAACGATCCCGATTATATTTATATTCAAGGATTAGCAGAAGCGGGGTTAATTCCCTCTCCTTTAACGGGAGATAGTAGCGCCATTTTATTCCGTCCCAATGCTCCTTTAACCCGGGAAGATTTAATCGCTTGGAAAGTGCCATTAGATGTCAGAAAAGCTTTACCGAGCGCCAATCTTGATACGATTAAAAATACTTGGGGTTTTCAGGATACTAATAAAATTAACCCGCAGCTGGTGCGCGCTCTTTATGCCGATTTTCAAAATGCTGAACAAGCTAATATTCGGCGAGTTTTTGGTTTTACTACCCTATTTCAGCCAAAAAGACCAGTAACTCGCGCTGAAGCTGCCGCTACTTTATGGTATTTTGGTTTTCAGGGTGATGGTGTTTCCGCTGCCGACGCTGTGCAAGGTCAAGATACACAACAGAGTGGGGTTAACTGAAATTTGTCCACAAAAACTAAGGGTGTGTCAGGAAAATACAGGCACTATTTTTGACATTTCTTCATATCTATTCAGAAAAATTAACAGAGGATTCTTGACCCTGCAGCTAGGGGAATATTTTATCCTAAAGATATAACTCTGCTGCAGGGGATTTTGTTGCTGACTTCCGCTGCTATTAACATTATGACCCATCAAACTCTCAAACTCGCCGGGATGAGTTGCGCTGGTTGTGCTAATTCGATCGAGCGGATAATTAAATCTATCCCCGGAGTGATTCGATGTCAAGTTAATTTTGGCATGGAACAGGTGGATGTGGACTATGACCCCAAGCGTACCGATCTTAACACTATTCAAGCAAAAGTTAGGGATGCCGGTTTCTGGGCTACACCGATAACAGAAATTAATCTCGAATCCAGGCCAGAAAAAGAACTACTCACTAAACTATCGATCGCTATTGTTATTAGTATCATACTTTTTATCGGTTCTTTACCAATGATGACGGGTTTATCTCTATCTTTTATTCCCCATTGGTTACACGATCCTTTACTACAATTAACTCTCGCTACTCCCGTCCAATTTTGGTGTGGTCAAAGTTTTTATAAAAATGCTTGGAAAGCTTTTAAAAATCGCACTGCTACCATGGACACTTTAGTAGTTTTGGGAACCAGTGCCGCCTATTTTTATTCCCTGTTTTTAACCTTCGGGAGCGATTTTATCGAAAAACAGGGGTTTAATTCCCATGTCTATTACGAAGCATCAGCTATCGTCATTACTCTGATTTTACTCGGTCGTTTCCTCGAAAAACGTGCCAGAAAAGAAACGGCCGCCGCTATTAAACAATTAATGGGATTACAGGCAAAAACTGCTAGGGTAATTAGGGAAGAACAGACGCTAGATATACCAATAGAAGAGGTGAAGGTAGGAGATATAATTTTAGTGCGTCCGGGGGAAAAAATTCCCGTCGATGGCATAATTATCCAAGGCAGTTCTAGCATTGATGAATCGATGGTGACGGGGGAAAGTTTACCCGTGCGAAAAACCGTCAATCAACAGGTAATCGGTGCGACAATTAATAAAACCGGTAGCCTACAAATGCAAGCGTTACGGGTGGGAAAAGATACGGTTTTAGCTCAGATTGTCCGATTAGTGCAAACCGCGCAAGCATCAAAAGCACCTATACAAAGATTAGTCGATCGAGTGACTGCTTATTTTGTGCCGGTGGTGATGATTATTGCGGTAATAACTTTCTTATTTTGGATTCTCCGCACGGGTAATCTCACCCTCGCTTTGATTACAATGGTGGAAGTCCTAATTATCGCTTGTCCCTGTGCGCTAGGATTAGCTACACCCACCTCGATTATGGTGGGAACAGGACAAGGGGCAAAACAGGGAATTTTAATTAAAAATGCCGAAAGTTTAGAATTAGCCTATGGTATTACTACTATTGTCCTCGATAAAACGGGAACTCTCACCCAGGGTAAACCAACGGTGACGGACTTCTTGACTCGCGAGGGGGTGAGGGATGGACGGGAATTATCGCTGCTGCAGTTAGTCGTATCGGTGGAGAATCATTCTGAACACCCGTTAGGAGAAGCAATAGTTAAATATGGGCAGTTAAACCAGATTAAAACCCTAGAAGTAACTGAATTTGACTCAATAACCGGGTCAGGAGTGCAGGGGAAAGTCGGGTCAGATTTCGTGCAAATCGGTACACAACAATGGTTAGAAAGTCAAGGGATCGAAACAAAAGTTCTTAAAAAAGTCGCCCACGATTGGGAGTGGCAGAAAAAAACCGTGGCTTGGATAGCGGTTAACGGGGGTTTAGAGGGGTTGATTGCCATTTCCGACGTTTTAAAACCTTTTTCTTCTTCAGTGGTCGCCAAGCTCAAAAAAATGGGCTTAGAGGTGATGATGATGACAGGGGACAACCTCGAAACCGCAGAGGCGATCGCCAGTGAGTTGGGTATCCGGCGCTTTTTTGCCGCACTCCGTCCCCAACAAAAAGCTGAAAAAATCGAATATTTACAGAAAAAAGGGAAAATTGTCGCCATGGTTGGCGATGGCATTAATGATGCGATCGCATTGGCACAAGCGGACTTAGGTATTGCTATTGGCACGGGGACTGATGTAGCGATCGCCGCAAGCGATATAACCTTAATTTCGGGAGATTTACAGGGAATTGTGACCGCTATTGAGTTAAGTCGGGCAACAATGGGAAATATCAAAGAAAATCTCTTTTTTGCTTTTATTTATAACTTGATTGCCATTCCCATCGCTGCTGGAATCCTCTATCCTTTTCTGCTCAATCCGATTATTGCCGGTGCTGCCATGGCTTTAAGTTCCCTTTCCGTGGTGACAAATGCTTTACGATTGCGTCGAGTTCATCCCAGGGTGCGGGATAATTTGCGTTAACAATTCTTAAGGAAAAACCAGAAAAATTAGCTGTACGGGGGATGATACCGTAGAAAAGGCAATAGAATAATCATCGTGATATGACTGACTCCCCTGAAATACCTTATTTATTACGCGCTGCCAAAGGAGAAATCTTACCCCGTCCTCCCGTGTGGATGATGAGACAAGCAGGACGTTATATGCAGATTTATCGAGAATTGCGGGATAAATACCCCAGTTTTCGGGAAAGATCAGAAAATGCCGATTTAGCGATCGAAATCTCCCTGCAACCCTGGCGCGCTTTTCAACCGGATGGGGTGATCATGTTCTCCGATATCCTCACTCCCCTGGCAGGAATCGGTATTCCCTTTGATATTATCGAAAGTAAGGGGCCGATTATCGATTCTCCCATTCGTACTCAAGCGCAGGTGGACCAACTTAATCCCCTCGATCCCGATCAGTCTTTACCTTTTATCAAAACGATTTTAAAAACCCTGCGTCAAGAGGTGGGAAATAAATCCACTGTCCTCGGTTTTGTCGGAGCGCCTTGGACTTTAGCAGCATACGCAGTGGAAGGGAAAGGTTCTAAAAGTTATTCTGTGATTAAAGGGATGGCTTTTTCGGAACCCTCGGTACTGCACCAATTTTTAGATAAATTAGCGGATATGATTGCCACCTATGTCCGTTATCAAATCGATTGTGGGGCGCAAGTGGTACAAATGTTCGACTCTTGGGCGGGTCAATTAACTCCCCAAGATTACGATGTTTTTGCCTTACCCTATCAACAAAAAGTAGTTCGTTTGGTGAAAGAAACTCATCCCGATACACCGTTAATTCTCTACATTAGTGGCAGCGCCGGCGTTTTGGAAAGAATGGCTAAATCGGGGGTTGATATTATTAGCGTCGATTGGACTGTCGATATGGCGGAAGCGAGACAGCGTTTAGGTAAATCGATGATGGTTCAAGGTAATATCGATCCGGGGGTTTTATTCGGTTCCCAGTCCTTTATTCGCGAGCGGATTATTGATACTATTCGTAAAGCGGGTAATCAAGGTCATATTCTTAATTTAGGTCATGGTGTTTTGGTGGGAACTCCTGAAGATAACGTGCGTTTCTTCTTTGAAACTGCTAAAGGATTTAGTTATCAATAAAGTTACTCAGGGAACAGGGGATGGGGAAATGGGGTAATGGGGGAATGGGGAAATGGGGAAATTCAACTAAAACCCTAAAACCCTAAAACCCTAAAACCCCAACACCCTAAAACCCCAACACCCTAAAACCCTAAAACCCTAAAACCCCAAAACCCTAAAACCCCAAAACCCTAAAACCCCAACACCGGTTTTTACTTTTTACTTTTACTTTCACACTGTCCCCTAAATTCTGCTGGATCAATTAAAATAATGAAAAAAATATTTCTAACGGGTGTGAGTGGCTGTATTGGGCATTATATCGCTGAGATTTTACTGGAAAATCCCGACTATGAATTATATTTTTTAGTGCGTAATCCAGAGAAGTTAAAATTTACTTACCAAGGGCGATCAAATGTTCATATACTTTTAGGCGACATGGAAAATATCGAGGTATATGCCGAGCTTTTAAAAACAATGAATATAGCGGTTTTAATCGCTACCAGTTGGGGAGGAGAGGAGGAAAGTTATCAGATTAATGTGGTAAAAACCCTAGAATTAATTAGTTATTTAGATGCTCAAATCTGCGAGAAAGTCCTCTACTTTTCCACTGCCAGCATTCTCAATCAAAATAATCAACCTTTACCGGAAGCTGGGGAGATAGGAACTAATTATATCCGCACTAAATATATTTGTTATAGTAAGTTTACTGACCTAAAAATCGCCGATAAAATTATTACTTTATACCCCACTTTTGTCTTAGGTGGTGACGAAAATAAACCCTATTCTCATATCTATGGCGGTTTACCGGATGTGTTGAAATATATCGGTTTAGTGCGTTGGTTTCAAGCTGATGGCAGTTTTCATTTTATCCATGCTAAAGATATAGCTCAAGTGGTGAATTATTTAATCGAAAATCCCGCACCAGAAAGCAAAATTGTCCTAGGCAATCAACGCACAACAGCTAACCAAGCAGTGGAGGAAATCTGCACTTATTTAAACAAAAAAATCTATTTTCGCATTCCTTTATCTTTAACCATTGCTAACTTTTTTATCAAAGTTTTTAACTTGCAGATGGAAGCATGGGACCGTTTTGCCATGAATTATCGCCACTTCACCCACATTAAAACCTATACCCCGGCTGATTTTGGTTTAAAAAACTATTGTTCCACCCTCGATGATGTTTTAACCTTGCGAGGAATTCCCCGAAAAAACCCTAAGTAGAGGGAACGGAAAAATATCTATAATTAATTCTGTCTGGATACTTACAGCGTTTCCCTAAAGACGAAGTCTAACCTAATTCCGCGACTGATACTAAATCCAGTTATTAAAAACTGATTATTTATTCTCCGTTTTGCCTTTTGCATGAGTAGAAAACGGGTTTCTCCGAGAAACCCGTTTTCTGTGCGTTACTCAACGGATTTGGTATGACTCCCCAAAACGAAAACTTCCTACCTCACCATTAAGATAACTGCTCTATCGGTGACTCTTAAATTAGTACAAGTGTATGAACAACCGCGTGTAAGCATCCCACCGAAAAACTAATGCGCGGGGGGTTTGGGGGCGGCGCCACGCCCCCAACGGGGGGTTTGGGGGGTAGAACCCCCCAAAAACTTGGCTTGAATGATAAAATCAGAAATAACGCCCAACTCTTAACGCCAAATAGACTAATCTTGAAATTGTCTAGCATGAAATTGAGCGTAACGACCATTAAGATTTAATAACTCCTCGTGATTACCCACTTCGATAATTTCACCCTTTTCTAAGACTAAAATACGGTTAGCTTTTCTGACAGTTGCTAATCGGTGAGCAATAACAAATACCGTGCGCTCCGTCATAATTCTTTCTAAAGCTTCCTGCACTAAAGCTTCCGATTCCGAATCGAGCGCCGAAGTCGCTTCATCTAAGATTAAAATCCTCGGATTAGATAAAACTGCTCGCGCAATGGCGATTCTTTGTCTTTGTCCACCCGATAAATTAACACCCCTTTCTCCCACATAGGTATAGTAACCCTGAGAAAGTTCACTGATAAATTGATGAGCATTGGCAATTTTTGCCGCTTTTTCCACCTCTTGCAGATTAAAATCTCCCTGGCCAAAAGCGATATTTTGGGCTATAGTACCAGAAAAGAGAATATTTTCCTGTAAAACTACGCCAATTTGTCGCCGGAGACTTTTTAAAGTCACATCACGAATATCCACCCCATCGATTAAAATCTTGCCAGAAGTGGGGTCATAAAAACGCAATAAAAGATTAACTAAAGTGGTTTTTCCCGCTCCCGATGCTCCCACTAAAGCAATCATTTCGCCAGCGTGTGCAGTAAAATTAATATTTTTTAAAACCTGTCTGTCCTCATTGTAATAAAAATTTACTTGACAATATTCAACTTCTTTGCTATGGGATGGCAACTCGATCGCATTCGGTTTTTCGGTAATTGTTGGCAAAATAGCTAACAATTCAAAAATCCGATCCATGGAGGCTTGACCCTGTTTAAATTGATTATAATTACTGGTAATATGGGCGATAGGATCGATTAACATAGCCACCGCCGCCACATAACTAACAAACTCAACACCAGTTAAATTCTTTTGGGAAATTTGCCAACCCGCAAGGAAGAATAAAAAGATAACTCCCATCGCTTGCAAAAATCCCACCACGACGTATTGTAAAGCTTTGGTGGATTCCGATAGGTATTGAGCGCGGCGATTTTCCTCCGCTTCTTGAGCAAAAAGCTCGGTTTGATAATCTTCAGCAGCGAAAGCTTGCACTACACGAATACCGCCAAAAACTTCGGTTAATAACGCAGAAAGGTTAGATATTTTCGCTTGGGCGCGACGAGCATATTGTAATAATTTTTCCCCAAAAAATCCCACCAAAACTCCTAACAAAGGAGCGATAATAATGACAGCGATCGTCAATTGCCAGTTAACAATAAACATATAGGCAAAGACGACAATTAACTGTAAGGCTGAGGGAATAAAATCATGGAAAAATTTGTTAATTACTTCCCCAATGCGATCGATATCTTCCGTTAAACGATAGGATAAATCACCAGTTTTTGCCGTTTCAAAGTAATTTAAACCGAGGGTTTGCAGGTGTGCATAAACTTTTTTTCTTAATTCTAGGGCAATTTTTAAAGAAGCTTTTGCCATCAGGGAATCTTGCCCATACTGAGACATTCCCCGCAGTAAAAAAACCACTGCTCCCACCCCCGAAAGTGTCGCCAATGCTTGCACATTTCCCTCACCGATATATCTGGCCATTTGTCCAGCTAACCAGGCTAAAATCGGCCAAAACACCGTAAATCCGATCGTACAGATGAACGCCAAAATAATTGTTTGGGTTTGGGGACGGAGATAGGGAATGAGATTCCAATAACTAGAGCGAGATTTCAAAATAATTTAGCGCCTTTAAATATTAAGTATTCCTGCAAAATTAATTTGCTAGTCGAGACATTTATCAGTTATCAGTTATCAGTTATCAGTTATCAGAACGTAGGTTGGGTTGAAGCATGAAACCCAACACACCCATGGATTACGCTACCGCTAACCCATCCTACAAATAATTGTGCCTCCCTACTTACTGTTTACTGTTTACTGATCACTGTTTAGGCACTCTTGCACTTTGGCCAGAGGTTAACTGAGAGGTATAATTAACCTTGCTTAGGTACTGAAGAAAAGGAGATTAACTAACAAATTTGCCTAAGGGGTTAATCGGGGTGTAGAGACGTTTTTAGTCCACGTCCCTACGATATTTTCCAATAATACAAAGTTATTTTGTGATTAAACCGCCACAGCTTGATGAATGTAGCCTAATTCCGTCAATTTGTTCCAGACTTTGGCGACACTTTCCTCTAAAGTCTCTAAATCAGTGCGACATTCCACTTCTGGGTTAAAAGGTGGTTCATAGGGATCATCAATTCCCGTAAAAGACTTGATTTCGCCAGCACGCGCTCTTTTATATAATCCTTTCACATCGCGCTTCTCACAGACGCTTAAGGGAGCATTCACGAAAACTTCGACAAAATTGCCGATTTTTCCCCGTACTTCTTCGCGAATCTCGCGATAGGGAGAAATAGCCGAAACTAGGACAATTACACCGTGACGGGTGAGCAAATTAGACACAAAACCAATGCGACGGATATTTTCATCGCGATCCTCTTTACTAAATCCTAAACCTTTGGTGAGGTTCGTCCGCACTATATCGCCATCGAGAACTTCAATGGAATAACCTTCAGCGATTAATTTTGCCTGTAATGCCTCGGTAATCGTGCTTTTCCCCGCACCGCTCAATCCTGTTAACCAAACCGTCACGCCGCGCTGTTTCATAGCAATCATTAATAATACTTAAATCCTGTTTAGCGTACCATATCTCAGGGATCAGTGATCAGTTACCAGTGATCAGATGGGAGTTTTCAGTTCACTGATTACTGATAACTGCTTACTGATAACTGAACAACCCCCAACCTGATTGAAACAAACAACCTGTCACCACGATCATTGATAATGTATGTTGAGTTGCTGTCTTTAATAAGGTAATGTTTAAGAAATTCCCCCCTCACACCCCGCTCATTCTTGGACTAGGTTCTGGGGTTGCGCTTTTTACTCTCACCAGTCTCTTTCTCTTTCACCCGAAAATTCTCGCTTGGCTCGATCGCAATAGTGCTTCGGTTCCTAGTCAAGATACTAACCAACCCTCTGCCGTGGTTGATAGCGCTTCCTTACCACAAACCGAGCGAGATGTCAAGTTAAAAGATGTTGCTGATGCCGACGCGCCCTCTTTAGATCGTAGTCGCGCCCGCTATCTCTTGGCTATGGATTTATTGAGAAAATATGAAGGCGGTCCGGCTTTAAAACAATTAGAAGGCTTAGAAAAACAATATCCTGTTCTCGCTCCCCAGATTCTCCTCAAACAGGGACGCGCCTACGAATTAACCAACGACAGTGAAAAAGCGCAAGAAATTTGGCAAAAATTACTGGAAACCTATCCCCAATCGCCCGTAGTGGCGGAAGCTTACTACTCTTTGGGCAAATACGACCCCAGCTATTATGAGAAATTGCTCAAGGAATACCCCCGACACCCGCGTACTTTGGCTTTAATTCGCCAACGTCTTCAAGAAAATCCCGATCAATTTCCCTTATGGTTGCAGTTAGCCAAGGCTAATCCTTTTGATCCTACTCTCAATCAGGCTCGCGATCGTTTGGTGAAAGACTACGCCAATCAGTTAACTCCGGCGGATTGGGCAATGATTGGGGCGGGTTATTGGCAGTCGGGATTGTACGAAAAAGCCTATAAAGCCTACGCTAAAGCCGCTCCTAGCCCCGAACAAGCCTATCGTTACGCCCGCGGGCTACAAATTGCCAAAAAACTGCCAGAAGCTCGCAGCGCTTACCAAAAATTAATTAAAACCTATCCCCAAGCCTCAGAAACCGGTTTGGGATTACTGCGACTCGCCCAAATTTCTCCTAACCGCGATGCCATAGCATATCTCGATCGCATTGTCAAGCAATTTCCCGATCGCGCTCCGGAAGCTTTGGAAGCGAAAGCCAAATTACTCAACTCAACTAATGCCCAGGCCGCTAGTCAAACATGGCAGACTTTATTAAATAAATACCCAAAATCCGACGAAGCCGCCGATTATCGCTGGTTAATGGCCCAAAGAGCCGCTAAATCCGGTGATTACGCCAAGGCGTGGCAGTGGGCGCAGCCAATTGCGGTTAATAATCCCGATAGTCAAATTGCCCCGAAAGCGGCTTTTTGGGTGGGAAAATGGGCGCAAAAACTGGGCAAAAACCAAGAAGCAAAACAAGCTTTTACCTACACTATTTCTCGTCATCCCCATTCCTATTATGCTTGGCGCTCGGCGGTTTTATTAGGTTGGGACGTGGGAGATTTTACCACTGTCCGCTCCTATAATCCTACCACCGTCAAACCCGCCACCCGTAACGATCCCCCCGCCGGTTCGGAAGCTTTCAAGGAATTATATCGAATTGGTGAAGATACGGACGCTTGGAATCTCTTCCAAGCAGAAATTGTCGATCCTTGGAATTTAACCGTTGACGAACAATTTAACCTCGGTGTCTATAAACTCTCTCGCAATCAAAATTTAGAAGGAATTAACCTGATTTGGCGCTTGCGAGAAAGAGATACCCCGGAGGAAAGGGAAGCATGGAAAGTCCTGCGACAAAATGATAAATACTGGCACGCTTTATTCCCTTTCCCCTACTACGATAGTATCCTACAATGGTCAAAAGATAGACAATTGAATCCCCTGCTAGTGACGGCTTTAATCCGGCAAGAATCCCGCTTTGAAAAAGAAATCCGTTCTCCTGTGGGGGCAGTGGGATTAATGCAAATTATGCCCGATACGGGTAAATATATCGCGGGTAATACTGGCAATAAAAGTTATTCTTTAACTAATCCCGAAGATAACATTATGATGGGGACATGGTATCTCGATTATACCCACGGCAAATTCGCCGGAAATTCACTTTTTGCCGTGGCTAGTTATAACGCTGGACCTGGGGCAGTTTCCAAATGGAGACAGCGTTTTGATTTTAGCGATCACGATGAATTTGTTGAGAATATTCCCTTTAGAGAAACTAAGGGTTATATAGAATCGGTGTTTGGTAATTATTGGAATTATCTCCAGATTTATAACCCCGAAATTCAAGAGCAAATGAAGAGAGTTGCTAACCCTTCCTAGTTGATTAATGGGGATGGGTGATTAACTCATTCCCTTAAGTAAGTAGGGAGGCACAATTATTTGTAGGATGGGTTAGCGGTAGCGTAACATAATCGGGCGTTGGGTTTCATGCTTCAACCCAACCTACGTTCTTGATCCCCCCTTAATCCCCCCTTGATCCCCCCTTAATCCCCCCTTAATAAGGGGGGCATCTGACAGTTTTTAACACCTAGCTACTTACTAACTTTTTTCCTGATTATGCAATCATTTAACTGGCAAACCGTTGATCGAGATTCTCCTTTTACTCGCCTAGATTTTCGGACAAAATTAACCATGATGATCGTGGTTACTCTCATCGCTTTTACTTGGGAAAGTCCCCTCGCTGGCGGTTTTCTAACTCTTATTGTCGCTTTAGCTTGTCTCTGGGCGGGGGTAAAATGGTCTTATCTCTTCACTATTTTAAAATTCATGGCTCCTTTTTATCTATTCTTATTAATTACCATGGGATTTTTTAATGTGGAACAGGTAAAAGCTTTAACGGGAAAAACTGAATTAACTCCCTTATTAACTGTCGGTTCTACTAAAATGACTATCGAGGGAACCCTCTACGGTTTAAATGTGATCTTTAAAACTCTCACGATGGTTTTAATTATTCCCCTCGCTATTTTTACCACCGATATAAATCAGATGATGGTGAGTTTAACTAAGGCCAGAATTCCCTACAAAATAGTCTTTATTTTTTCCTCTACCCTGCGTTTATTTCCTCTCCTAGTAGAAGAATCTCGATCGATTATTTCTGCTCAAAGATTACGAGGATTAGCAATAGAAAAAATGGGTTGGTTGCAAAAAGGAAAAATTTATGCTTCCATCGCTGTACCTTTAATTTTAAACGCTATGGCTAAATCGCAAAAATTAGAAGTAGTTTTACAAGCTAAAGCTTTCTCTGGTGATCCCGATCGCACATTTTTACAGGAATCAATCTTAACCAATAAAGACTATTTATTAATTATTGGCTTTCTATTTTTATTGGTTTTGGCAATTATTCTCTATGTAAAATTCGGGGTGGGAAAATTTGCCTGGTTGTTTTAAAATTAATCCCTATTGTAAGTAGTTAGGTGTTAAAAACTATCAGTTTCCCCCCTTATCAAGGGGGGATTAAGGGGGGATCGAACCCAAAATCTATCTTCAATTTAATTCTAACCAGCTACTTATAGCTCGATCGATCTGGGTATATAAAGCTTCTAAATCCCCGGAATTGTCCAAAACAATATCAGCTAAGGCAATTTTTTCGGCTAAAGGCATTTGATTATTAATCCGAGCGATCGCTTGTTCCCTAGTTAAGTTATTTCTACTCATTAAGCGTTGAATTTGTTGCTCTAAACCGCAGGAAACCACCCAAATCTCTGTGACTAAATGGGTTAATTTAGCTTCCAATAATAAAGGAATAGAACAAACAACTATCGGGGCTTCTAACTGCTCTAAATGCCGCTTAAAACATTCTCTAACGTAGGGATGAATCTGACTTTCTAACCAGATTTTTTCCTCGGGATTATTAAAAATAATCTCTCCTAACTGTTGGCGATTAAGGGAATTATCCTCAGTTTTAACTTTTCTGCCATAACGCGCCAAAATTCTCTCTAAAATTGCCGAACCTTTTTCCACTGCTTCCCGAGCATACATATCCGCATCAAGGACGGGAATTTTGTAGATATTTTCTAAATAATGAGAAACCGTGGATTTACCACAAGCTATTCCCCCTGTTAACCCAATAATTCTTCTCGACATAAATTATTAAATTGCTAATCTCAATTAAGGTGCGTTACGCGCTCGCTAACACACCCTACGGTTATAAACTCTCTATCTAAGGTGCGTTACGCGCTCGCTAACACACCCCACAGTTATAAACTCTCTATCTGTCGTAAAACTCTTGTTTGTACTTGTTGATAGGCAGTTTCCACATCTCCTAAATCGCGACGAAAACGATCCTTATCAAGAATGCGCGCTTGGGCATCCTCTTGGGTTTTATCCCAGAGACGACAGGTATCGGGGCTAATTTCATCACCTAGATAAATTTTGCCCGTTTTATCAACTCCAAATTCTAACTTAAAATCGACGAGAATAATCTGGCACTTATCAAAAAATTCTTGTAGATATTGATTGATTTTCAGGGCTAAATCTCGTAACTGATTGACTTGCTCCTCCCTGGCAATATCAATTACTTTTATGCGATCGGTTGTTAACAAAGGATCGCCCAAAGCATCATCCTTGAGGTAAAATTCTACAAGAGGAAAAGGTAATACTTTCCCCTCCTCTAATCCCGTTTGCTTGCACAAACTCCCGGCGGCGATATTTCTGACTACTACCTCCAAAGGAATAATTTTAATCGCCTTGACGCGCATTTCCCTAGAACTAGGGCGATCGATATAATGGGTAGGTATTCCTAGGGATTCTAACCATTGAAATAGGGCAGTGGAGACAGTACAGTTAATTTCCCCTTTACCGACAATTTGCCCGCGTTTTTGGGCATTAAAAGCGGTGGCATCGTCTTTGTAATAAGTGAGGAGAATATCAGGATCATCGGTTTGATAGAGAATTTTGGCCTTACCTTCATAGAGTTTTTCCATAGTTATCATCCTCGGCATTGATAGAAGAAAATCGATAGTCAATCAGATAGTGGCATCAGTAAATTTTGGCGATCAACCCAGACAAAAAGTCTCTATCATTGGGTAGATGATCGTTGAGAAAAATAATGTATAATTGCAGCTTAAAGATAAATGCCAACATTTGGCGACCGAACCTTAACCTATAACCAAAAACTGTCACGATACCAGGGGTCAACTTTTGGCGAATCAGCCAAGTTTTTACTTAAATCCTCAATCATAGCCAACAATTGATATTATCTCCCATTACCATTACCGAAAAATCTAAAGAAATTCCGCACAATTACCCGCCATCGCCCTATGAACCAGAATCCTCCTAACGATGATAACCCGAATCTCCCCGATCGCCGCAAGGAGGATTTTCTCTATCCTCGCGCCCCCTACTATGGAGAATTTAAACCAGAAAACTTGCTATTTAACGCCAATTTACAGGAATTTGCCCAAAAAGTCAGTTTTATTTGTAATCTGGAAACGGGGGGCAAAATCAGTTCTCTAGAAGCCTACCAAAAAATTAAAGCCCTCTGGAAAGACTTAAAACAGAGCAAAAAAGGCCTAGGCATTGGGGAAAATCCCTTTCAAAAAGATGATGATACCTAAAGGAAAAAAATGCTGGGACAGAAATATTTTCTGCCCCATAGAATTAGATGAGCAAACGCTTAAAAATTACCGTGATTTTGGATGGCAGTTTCTAATTTTGCCACCACTTCCTCGACGCTAATTACTCCTAAATCGCCCGTGGCACGGGTGCGAATACTTAAACTATTACTTTCCATTTCTTTTGCCCCCACCACTGCCATCACGGGTATTTTTGCGGTTTCAGCATTGCGAATCATTTTACCCAAACGTTCGCCACTGGTATCGGTTTCGGCGCGAATTCCTAACAACTGCATTTTCACTGTCACCTCTTTAGCGTAATCCAATTGAGTATCACTAACCGGTAATAATCGTATCTGGACAGGGGCTAACCAAAGAGGAAAATCGCCTGCGTATTCTTCGATTAAAATACCGATTAAACGTTCCAAAGAACCAAAAGGTGCGCGATGAATCATCACTGGACGTTTACGATTACCATCTTCGGCAACGTATTCTAATTCAAAACGTTCGGGTAAATTATAATCTACTTGTACCGTTCCTAACTGCCATTCTCTTTCGAGAGCATCTTGGAAAATAAAGTCTAATTTTGGACCATAAAAAGCCGCTTCTCCAGGAGCTTCAAAATAATCCATCCCCAAAGTTTGCACCGCTTTTCTAATCGCTGATTGTGCCTTTTCCCAAGCTTCATCGGAACCGATATACTTATCCGATTCGGGGTCACGAAAACTCAATCGCGCCTTAAAATTCTTTAATTGTAAACTCTTAAACACCGTCAAAATTAAATCAACAACGCTTAAAAATTCCTTGTCTAATTGTTCGGGAGTGACAAACAAATGGGAATCATCGACTGTAAAACCGCGAACTCTAGTTAATCCTCCCAATTCTCCCGATTGTTCGTAACGATAAACTGTCCCGAATTCTGCCAAACGCATCGGCAATTCCCGATAGGATCTCAAATCACTTTTATAGATTTGAATATGAAAAGGACAGTTCATCGGTTTGAGGACAAATCCTATTTCCTTACTAGCAGATTCCTCATCGTCTGCCATCATGGGAAACATATCTTCTTTGTACTTTTGCCAGTGACCGGAAATTTTAAACAAATCGACGCGAGCAATATGGGGAGTAACTACGGGTAAATAACCGCGTTTTAACTGTTCTTTTTTCAGAAAATCTTCTAACAAAGAACGAATTAAAGTTCCTTTCGGTGTCCATAAAGGCAACCCCGGCCCGACAGAATCAGAGAAAATAAATAAACCTAATTCTTTGCCTAATTTCCGATGGTCGCGTTTCAGTGCCTCTTCCTTACGGCGCTTGTATTCGGCTAATTGTTGGGGATTTTCCCAGGCTGTGCCGTAAATGCGCTGTAATTGGGCTTTATTCTCATCCCCGCGCCAATAAGCACCCGCTACCGTCTCTAATTCGATCGCTTTCGGGTCTAGTTCACTTGTATTGTCTAGATGCGGACCGGCGCACAAATCCCACCAAGCGTCCCCAAGATGATAAAGGGTGATGGGTTCTTGAATTCCCGCCAGAATTTCCAGCTTATAGGGTTCATTAATCGCTTTAATGCGCTTTTCCGCCTCTTCCCGAGAAACTTCCTCGCGAATCACCGGCAGTTTTTTATTGATAATTTTGACCATCTCTTTTTTGATGTCCTTGAGATCCTTATCAGTAAAAGGTTCCGGCACATCAAAATCGTAGTAAAATCCAGTTTCAGTCCAAGGCCCGATAGTAACTTGGGCTTGCGGGAATAATTTCTGCACCGCCATGGCCATAACATGGGAGGTGGTGTGACGAATGCGCTTGAGGTGGTCGGATTCGCTGGTTTTCGGTAGTTTAATCGGGGCTTGGTTATCCATATCTCTTCAATTTACACCTTCTCTATTCTCTATTTTAATAGTAAAAGGAGTCTTTAGTCAGGAAAAAAATCAGGATAGATATCAATGCTATTTCCCCTCATCTCTAACCTCTAACCCCTCATCTCTATTTCTCGATGAAAAAACTAATTTTATCCTGTTTATTTTTGGGATTGGTTGCTTGTCATGCCTCGGTTAATACCACCGATAGCCAAAAACCCAAGGTAATCTCCACTAGCACAATTATCGCCGATTTAACCGCACGAGTAGGCGGTGAAGAAATTGACCATCAAGACATTTTAAAACCAGGGGATGATCCCCACGTTTATGAACCGGTTCCCGCCGATAGTGTGGCTTTAGAAAAAGCCGATTTAATTCTCTATAACGGTTATAATCTCGAACCGGGGTTAATTAAAATGATCAATTCTACGGGAATTAAAGCTAAAAAAGTGGCTGTGGGAGAAGCAATCAAGCCGTTACAACTAGAAAAAGAGGGGCAGAAAGTCCCCGATCCCCACGTTTGGGGTTCGGCGAAAAATGGCATAATCATGGTGGAAAAAATCCGAGATCAATTGATTGAATTAAGTCCCGAAGATAAAGAGATTTTTACTGAAAATGCCGCCCAATTAATCAGGGAATTAGAAAATCTTGATCGCTGGATTACTACGGCTATTGAAACTATCCCCCCTTCCCAAAGACAATTAGTCACCACTCATGACGCTTTTCAGTATTATGCTCATGCCTACGGTTTAAAAGTAGCGGGAACTTTAATTGGCATTAGTACCGAAGAACAACCAAGCGCCCAAACGGTGAAAAATTTAGCCGATGCTATTAAAAATCTCAAGGTTGCTGCTATCTTTGCCGAGACCACTATTAATCCCGCTTTAATTACCACTGTAGCCGAAGAAGCGGGGGTGAAATTAGCACCACAACAATTATATTCTGATTCGATCGGCGCGGTGGGTACTGGGGGGGATAGTTATGTAAAAATGCTGAAAGAAAATACTCGATCGATCGTGGAATCTTTAGGAGGAAAAGTACCCGAATAAAAATAAATAATTGGGGGAAGTGGGGAAGTGGGGAATTTAGGTGATGGGGGTGTGTTACCCTAGGCTAACACCCCCGCAAGAGATGGTTATCTATTTCCCAAATCCTTTACCGCGATTGACAGCAGGTAAAATGAGACAATTGTTAATCTGTTCTTTTAGAGTTTCATGATCGAGATTTTGACCGATAAGAACTAGCTGATTTTTGGGAGTACCTTTCCATTCGTCATCTTCGAGAGTAAAACGTTTGCCACTGAGGTGAAAAATATGACGTTTAGGACTTTCATCAAACCAGAGAATACCCTTAGCGCGGAAAACGCTTTCCGGTAACTGATTATCGAGGAAATATTGGAACTTCCGAATCGAAAAAGGTTGGTCACTAGCAAAGGAAATAGAAGTAAATCCATCTACCTCTAAATGATTGGAATGGTCGTGATGATCATGATCATGATCGTGGTGATGATGATCGTGATCATGATCGCAATGGTCGTGATCGTGATCGTGGTGATGATGGTCGTGGTGTTCTTCTTCTGTGTCGAAATATTTATCCGATTCAAATAGTCCGACGCTGAGAATTAAGGGTAAAGGAACCTGACTTTTGCTAGTGCGAAGAATTCTCGCTCCTTGCTTCATGTCCCGGATTCTTATTTCTAAAGAATCCACATCCCCTTCATCCACTAGATCGGTTTTATTGAGAACAATAATATCACCGTAGGTGATTTGACTTAAGGCCGCTTGCGAGTTGAATAAATCGAGACTAAAATTGGCACAATCCACCATAGTGACAATGGAATCTAAACGAGTCATTTCCCGTAATTCCGTTCCTAAAAAGGTTAAAGCTACTGGTAAAGGATCGGCTAATCCCGTGGTTTCTACGACTAAATAATCGATTTTTTCGGGACGTTCGAGAACTTTATAAACTGCTTGAATTAAATCCTCGTTAATCGTGCAGCAAATACAGCCATTATTTAATTCTACCATGCTGTCATCACTGCTGATGATCAGTTCATTATCGATACCGATTTCGCCAAATTCATTGACAAGAACAGCAGTTTTTAATCCCTGTTGATTGCTGAGAATATGATTGAGGAGAGTAGTCTTACCACTACCAAGAAAACCAGTAATAATTGTTACTGGTAGCCCTTTTTTTGGCACTGACATCGTGTTAATAGCTTGTGATTCGACGGTTTGCATAATGATTTGGGGGTGAGTATTCTGTCACTAAAAAGCGATTTTTCGGGATGAGATGGCTAGTTTTTCTCGATCGAACAGTCTCCACTCGATCGCCGACTATTTTTATTGTAGATATTTTTGCACCACATCCCATCCTGTTAGGGTAACAAAAAGAAAACCCAGAAACAATAAAAGATTAGTGCCGATGTGGAGAGACCGCGCTAGAGGTGGACGGGTTGTAATGTTCAGGCCGCTAATTGCCGAAACAAAAACCAGAAAAACCACCGATAAACCCGCTATCAGGTGGGAAGAGTGACCTAAACTGCCATAATGACCGATTGTTCCCACTAATCCGATTCCCAGCAGAATTAAGACCAAAGCAACCATGATCAGGCCGCTGAGGAGATGAAAGGATCTTAACCATTTTGGTCGAGATTGGCCCGCAAGTCGTCGATAACCCATGTTTACCCCCGAAACCGCTAGTAAAAAATAGGCAAAGAGGGCAAATCCCATCGACCAAGCGGCAATTTTCCATAACCAGAGAAAGGAGGGGAGATTCATAGGGGTGGGATTATTGTTAGCAAGGAAAGGGACGACCGATCGTGTTAATTTAAGTTTACCGGACAAAAATCAGCAAGTTAGGGCTAATATGTCTCATCTCACCATCGACACGGAAAATAATCAGCGTCAACCCTTTGAGTTACCTGGGGCTAAACCCCATTATAACCCCGATCGACCCGGACAAGTTAATCATATTTTTCTCGATTTAATTATTGATATTCCCCGACAAAGTTTTCAGGGCAGCTGTCAGATTACCCTCACCCCCATTCGTCAGGGAATTAGCAGTTTAACTCTGGATGCGGTGGATTTAAATATTAATTCTGTGTTCATTGAAGGTATCAGTCAACCCTTTGACTATGATCGTTCTCTGCTGACCATTCATCTGCTACAACCCACCAGCGATAAACCGATTATCCTGACGATTAACTATCAGGTTAATCAACCACAACGGGGATTATATTTTATCGGCCCCGATGAATATTATCCCGACAAACCGATGCAAGTTTGGACCCAGGGAGAAGATGAAGATTCTCGCTTTTGGTTTCCCTGTTTTGATTACCCTGGCCAATTGGCCACTTCCGAAATTCGGGTTAAAATTCCCCAACCCTATATGGCTATTTCTAACGGGGAATTAATCTCAGTGGAACTCGTGGGTGAGGACAGAATTTATCACTGGTCACAAAAGCAAATTCATCCTACCTATTTAATGACTCTTGCGGTGGGAGATTTTGCCGAATTATGCGACTCATGGAATGGTGTTCCTGTTACTTATTATGTGGAAAAAGGACGGGAAGAAGAGGGACAAAGAAGTATGGGTAAAACTCCCCGCATGATCGAGTTTTTTAGCCAAAAGTTTGGTTATCCCTATCCCTATCCTAAATACGCGCAAGTTTGCGTAGATGATTTTATCTTTGGTGGAATGGAAAATACTTCCACCACAATTTTAACCGATCGCTGTTTAATTGATCAAAGAGCCAGCATCGATCATACTTGGACAGAAAGCTTAGTTGCCCATGAATTAGCTCATCAATGGTTCGGTGATTTAGTGGTAATTAAACACTGGTCTCACGCTTGGATTAAAGAGGGAATGGCCTCCTATTCTGAGGTTTTATGGACAGAATCGGAATACGGAAAAGCTGCTGCTAGTTATTATTTATTAGGGGAAGCAAGAAGTTATTTAGAAGAAGATACTTCCCGCTATCGTCGTCCGATTGTTACTCATGTTTATCGAGAAGCGATCGAACTTTATGATCGTCATCTCTACGAAAAAGGTGCTTGTGTTTATCAGATGATCCGCTCTATTTTAGGGGAAGATTTATTTGAAAAAGCGATTCATACTTTTGTGCGGGATAATGCCCATAAAACCGTAGAAACTGTGGACTTATTACGGGCGATTGAAAAAGCGACCGGCTACAATTTATTATTCCTCTTTGATCAGTACGTTTATCGCGGTGGTCATCCCGATTATAAGGTGGCCTACAGTTGGGATAATGAGAATAATTTAGCCCAATTAACCGTCACCCAAACTCAGGATGAAAAGGAACTATTCGACTTGAAAATTCCCGTCGCTTTTGCCTATCTCAACTCTGAGGATCTTACCTACAATCTCCGGATTCACCAAAAAGAACAAAGTTTCTATTTTCCCCTAGCACAAAAGCCCGATTTTGTCAAGTTCGATCGGGGTAATAATTTCCTCAAAACCGTCACTCTTGAGTATCCCATCGCCGAATTAAAAGCGCAATTACAACAGGATCCCGACCCGATTTCCCGTATCTATGCAGCGACGGCCATTGCTAAAAAAGGCGGTTTAGAAGCGATCGAAGCTTTAGGGACATCCCTAGAAAATGAGCCTTTTTGGGGTGTGCGTGTGGAGGTGGCCAAACAGTTAGCAACTCTTGGTTTAGATCAGGCAGTTACTGCTTTAATTAAAGGTTTAAACGACGAAAAAGCGCAAGTACGTCGGGCAATTGTCGAGGGATTAAGTGAAATTAAAACCTTAGATAGTTATAACGCGCTTAAATCCCGATTAGAAGCTGGAGATGCTAGTTATTATGTGGAAGCGGCCACGGCGCGAGGATTAGGCTCCATGGCCGTGGGACAATTGCAAAATAAAGAAGGGGAAATTATTGACCTGCTCAATCACATTTTACAGTCAAGAAAGGGGTGGAATGAGGTAGTAAGAGCGGGCGCGATTGGGGGTTTAAGCCAGTTAAAAACCTCGCCGGCGGCTTTGGAGTCAATTTTGACCTACACGGCTTTAGGCACACCTCAACCCCTGAGATTAGCCGCTATCCGCGCCCTGGGAGCGATTTCTTCGGGACAAACAACGGATAAATTAACCGTAATTTTGGAACGTTTAGAAACCATTGCCAAGGAAACTTTTTTCTTGACGCAGGTGGCACTGTGTAACGCTTTAGGACAGATAGAAAATACCAAAGCTATTGCTATTTTACAAGCTTTGAGCGATCGAACTCCCGATGGTCGCGTGCGTCGTGTAGCCGAGGAAGCAGTACAAAAAGTCCAGAAAAAATTAGGTTCCGACAAAGCAATTCAGGAAATTCGCGAGGAATTAGAAAAAATGAAACAGGAAAATCAGGAACTTAAAAGTCGTTTGACCAAATTAGAGGCGAAAAATAGTTAGTTAACCTGAGTTATCAGTTATCAGTCAATATAAACACCGAATTTTGAACAATTATGCAACAATTTATTCAACAGTTAAAAATTAATTTATCCTTGACAGTAACCTAGAAGTTTTATCATTGACTTTCCTAAACATCCTTAGCTAATCATCGCCAATAAACCTTGATAAAAAATCTGAAAACTAGGAGAACAATTATGAGCAGGAGTCATAAATTGAGAAATTTCTCTGGCTGCTTTCACTTTTTCTAAACCTCCTCGATGATACCCAGCTTTTTGAAGTATCTTTTCTAAGTTTTCCCAAGTTCCGCCCGTAATTTCATCGGGTTTTCTGTATTTTGCTTGCTGTCCCACATTAGTAGAAACTTTGGGATAGGCTGAGACTATAGCCTGAATATCACCAAAAAACCAAGCTTCTAGTTCTTCTATAGCAATTCTATTTAACACCTGAAATGTTTTTTTATCTTCACTAATCGTTTTGGTTATCATTCCTGTTTGTTGGGCAATATTTTCTAACTTTTCTTTGAGCATTTGACAATCTTCATTGTCTCTATCTACAAGAATAATGATTCGATAATCATCGGGTATCCAGCATTGATAGCCTTTTAATCGCTCCGGTAGCTTTTTGATTAAATCGGATTTACCTCGAAAGGCATGAATTTTATAGGTGACATTCTCAAATAATATTTTAGGTAAAATTTGATTTAAACATTCTTGGGTAGAAAATTCTTCGACTAAAAATTCAAGATGCACTTTTTCCCTCCTTTGCTATTAAATTTAAATGCTAGGATTACCCACATCAAAATAGTCCTCCATCCATAATTGACCCAACAAAGCACCATTTTGAATAAATTCCTTAACTCCTTGCATTGCTGAAGTACGTTTAGCTTGAGTAAAACCATTTTCATCTCGATAAAGTACCCAAACTTCTTCTGGTTTCAAACCATCTACAAAAAAGGGAGAATGAGTTGTTACCATTAATTGTGTACTTGCGGTCGCTGCCCGACATTCTTCTGCTAATGCAGGTAATAAACGGGGATGAAGATGATTTTCTGGTTCTTCTATTCCCAGTAATTGCGGCGGGCTTGGATCATATAAAATAGTTAAATAAGCCAACATTTTTAAAGTGCCATCGGAGGCAAATTTGGCAAGAATTGGCTCTTGAAAAGGTGCGTCTTTAATCTGAAGTAAAAGCTGTCCATTCGGCATAATAGATGCTTCTACTTTTTCTAATCTAGGAATTCGACGAGAAAGGGTTTGTAAAATAGATTCTAATCGTTGAGGATGATCTTCTTTTAAATATTGAATAACATTAGGTAAATTGTCACCAGTTGGGGATAATCTTTCTTGCGCTCCTGCTTCTGGTTGAGTGCGAGTATTATCTGCGGTTAAGTAGGAAAGATACCAACTTGTGACAAAACGACGCAAAGCACTAACCCGGGGATGTTTGGCCAATTGTCCCAGGGTACTAACAGCTAAAAATTCCGGGGAGTCTAATCGTTCAGAAATTCGTTTATCTTTTGGTTTGGGATTTTCTCCACTAATCACTATTCCTTCCCCTTCTTTAAAGTCTAAAAAGCGATAAGGTTTACCCTTCGCTCCTTGTCTCCACTGTAACCATTCTTCGGCAACATAAGGGCGATTGTTAGCTTCATTAATAGCTAAATGATAGGTAATTAAAGATGAGTCTTTGGTTTCTCTATATTTTAATTCGATAATGATGTAACCTTCTTGTCCTCTAGTTCTTAATTCTTTAAATCTTCCCCGTCTGTCCCAAGCTTTTCTTAAACCAACAGTAAAACATTCAGAGAGGAAAGCAAAGACATCAAATATGGTAGATTTTCCGCTCCCATTAGAACCGAGAAAAACGGTTAAAGGAGTAATGCTTTTTAATTCTAAGTCCTGTAAAGCTCGGTAATTTTGCACGCGCAGATTTTCGATTCGAGGTATAGAGTTTTTAGACATTGATTGTTGCTCTCTGCTGCTTTTAGCTCGTCTTGTCCCAGATTAGCTGTTAATTTCCCCAGTTCCCCGAAAAAACTGCTCAATTTTTAGTAATCTCTACTTATAATACCAAATCCAATGGGTGATCAGATACACCCGTTTCTCTTTCCTGAGTTTCCCCATCATCTGCTTTGTCCAGACCAGAATCAGCCTTGACTTGGCTTTAAGGTTTATTTTATAAAAAACTCTCTAATAAACCCAGAGTTTTTAAATTGAGTAATCGATAAATTTCTCACTTGGATTGTCAAAATCAGTGAGTAAGGTCGCTTTTCTTGGTTTTAAATGTACCGTTTGTTCTGGTTGTAACTGTAATTGCTTGTACTCCTCACGATTGAGATAAGCCACCACCATTTCCCCATCGGCTAACATTAATTCTACTTGTATTTCCCAGCCTAAATGAATAACTCTTTTTACCACTGCCCAACTATTCAACCCATCTTGATTGGGCATAATTTCTAGGTCGTGGGGACGGATAAAAACGGTGGAATTATCCCCCGGATGATGTCCATTACCTAATCCTGCTAGATTAGGTAAGATATTCACTTCCCCAATAAACTGCATCACAAAAGGTGTGGCAGGATGATCGTAAATTTCGGCGGGAGAACCCACCTGTTCAATTCTACCATGATTCATCACGACAATCGTATCGGCTACTTCCATTGCTTCCTCTTGATCGTGGGTAACAAAAACACTGGTAACGTGAACTTCTTCGTGTAAATTTCTCAGCCATACCCTTAATTCTTTTCTGACTTTTGCATCTAAAGCTCCAAAGGGTTCATCTAATAATAATACATTCGGTTGAATGGCTAAAGCGCGGGCTAAAGCTACTCGCTGCCGTTGTCCTCCCGATAATTGGGCGGGATAGCGATCGCCTAATCCTTGTAATTGAATTAATTCTAATAGTTCCTCAACTTTTTTCTTAATTACTGGCGATTTTTGCTGGCGAATTTCTAGACCAAAAGCAATATTTTGACGGACAGTTAAATGTTTAAATAGGGCATAATGTTGGAAAACAAAGCCGATATTTCTCCGTCTAGGATCTAGATGAGTGGTATCTTGTCCATTAATAATAATCGCGCCACTGTCGGGAGTTTCTAATCCCGCAATCGAACGTAATAAGGTGGATTTTCCCGATCCCGATGGTCCAAGAAGGGCGACTAATTTGCCTTCAGGAATGGTTAAATTGATATTATCTAAAGCTTGAAAATTGCCGAAACGTTTAGAAACTTGCTGGATGGTAATACTCATATTTTAGGTTAATTGTAGTTAAGTAAGTAGGTGGGTGGAATTAAATATAAGATGAACGTAGGTTGGGTTGAAGTATGAAACCCAACGCCCTCATAATTTTTAGGTTTTTTGTAGTTATGTAGTGTGAATTTTGTGGGCGGTTTTACGTTCGAGAATTTCTTTGATAATTAAAGTAACTCCCGCTAGTAAAGCTAGAATAGCCGCCGCACTAAAAGCGGCAGGAGTGAGATAATTTTTATAAGCCTGTTCTACGAAAATTGGCAGGGTGGCAGTTCTGCCTAAAATACTGCCAGAAACCACAGAAACCGCCCCAAATTCTCCCATCGCCCGGGCATTAGTTAACAGCACTCCGTACATCAATCCCCAACGAATATTGGGTAAAGTTACGCGCCAGAAAATCTGCCAATCATTTGCCCCTAAAGTGCGCCCCGCTTCCTCTTGTTCTAAGCCAATTTCTTCTAAGACTGGGATAACTTCTCTAGCGACAAAAGGCATAGTAACAAATATAGTTGCTAATACCATTCCGGGTAAAGCAAAAAGTATTTTTATATCGAAAAATTCTAGAAAAGAACCTAACCAACCATTGCGCCCATAGAGCAGTACAATCATTAAACCCGCTACCACAGGAGAAACGGCAAAAGGTAAGTCAATTAAACTAATTAATAACGTTTTGCCACGAAATTGATTGCGAGCAATTACCCAGGCTGCACAAAGTCCAAAAATTGTGTTTAAGGGTACAGTAATTAGGGCAATAATTACTGTTAATCTTACCGCTTCGATAAAGTCAGAAGTTCCCGCCGCTTCTAAAAAAGCTTGGAATCCATTGCGAAAAGCATAGTAAAATACTGCCGCTGCTGGAATAAAAAGCAAGAAGGCAAGATAAACAAGGGCGACGATAATTAATAGGGGTTTGTAATCCCATTCTTTCGTTTTAGTTAAGGCTTTTGGATTCTGCATTTTTGATCTGTCTCCAGTCATACTCTAATGTTTTTTTACTCTTTACTTAACTCTGTATTTTTGCCCCCATTGCTGCAGGAAATTAATTACTACTAACATCAGTAGGGAAACCAGTAATAAAACCATGCCGATTACTGTCGCCCCTGTGTAATCATATTCCTCTAGTCTTTGGAAGATTAAAACTGGGGCAATTAAATCCTTAAAGGGGATATTAGAGGAGATAATAACTACAGAACCATATTCACCGATCGCTCTGGCAAAACCGAGGGCAACTCCTGTTAAAATAGCCGGTAGTATTGTGGGAAAAATCACTAGCCAAAAGATTTGCCAAGAGGAAGCACCTAAAGATAAAGCCGCTTCTTCTACTTCTTTTTCCATTTCCTGTAAAACCGGCTGTAGGGTGCGGACAATGAAGGGTAAAGCGATAAATAACATCGCCACAAAAACCCCTAAAATGGTAAAGGATATCTTAATGCCAAAGGGGGCAAAAAATTGACCGATCCAACCGTTATCACTGTAAACTGTGGCTAGGACTAAACCAGCAACAGAAGTGGGTAAAGCAAAGGGCAAATCTACACAAGCATCGACAATTTTTTTACCCGGGAATCGATACCGCACTAATACCCAAGCGATAATAGTGCCAAAAACTCCGTCAATTAATCCGGCGATTAAGGAAGTAAAAAAAGTGACTTGGTAAGCGGATAAAGAAATCGGTAAAGTGGCGATGCGCCAAAATTCGGCAAAACCAAGAGTTAGGGATTTAGCAAATAATGCCGCTGCCGGTAAAACCAACAAAACCACTAGATAACTAATGGTAATTACCCAAGGAATAGAAACTTTTTTCAGGGGTTGACTGGGAGATAAAGATAATTGTGGGTTAGCCATTGTTAATTATTGCTAAGTAAGTAGTTCCAATTAAATAGAAGATAAATTTTGCCTTTGATCCCCCCTGCCCCCCTTGATCAGGGGGGTGCCGATCCCCCCTGCCCCCCTTGATCAGGGGGGTGCCGATCCCCCCTTAATCCCCCCTTGATCAGGGGGGTGGGGATCCCCCTTGATAAGGGGGGTGCCGATTAGAGATTACCAATTGTCCGCTTCTTCAAGAACTTGTGCTGAATCATACCAAACTTCTACATCTAAATCTGCCAGATAGGAAAGGGCATTTTCTATCCCTTGGGAGTTGCCTTGTAGTTGTAGATCGAACCAGCCATCTTGATTATTATTGGCAGCTAACAAAGCGGAAAATATATTCACTTTTAGACCGGGAAAAGAACCTAAACGTGCTATAATAGGCTCGTTAATATATTGTTTAGGAATGCGAATTTTTATTCTTCGGGAAGTGGGGCGATCAAGTCCAGATTGATCGAGATGTAAGTCACTTTGGGGATGATTAATAGTTTGCCATTGAGGTTGATTGTCCATGGTTTTTCTCCTTTAAGATTTACCAGCTTTAGTCAAAATTTTATCGAAGACGGCTCCACTATCAAAGAATTGTTTTTGTACCTGATCCCAACCTCCTAAATCCTGCACGGTAAAGAGATTTTTTATCTGAGGAAATTTACTCTCAAACTCTTTAACTATCGTCGGTTCAACGGGACGAAAACCCACCTGAGCAAATTCCCTCTGTGCCTCTGGGGTAAATAAAAACTGCACAAAAGCCTCGGCCACTTTTCTCGTACCTTTTTTATCCACATTGGCATCAACAACCGCCACGGGATTATCAATAGAAATGTTGTAATCAGTAGGAACAATGTAAGCTAACTTCTCACCTTTTTGATTAGCGAGAATCATCTCGTTTTCGTAATTAATTAGCACATTTCCCTGGCCTTGTTTAAAAAACACATCACTAGATTCGCGAGCGTCTCTAGGTAAAACTGGCGCATTTTTAAACACTTTTTCGACAAAAGTTTCCGCCGCTTCTTCACTACCTCCTGCTTGCGTCACCGAACCCCAAAGAGCGAGAAAATTCCAGCGCGCTCCGCCAGAAGTCTTGGGATTAGCGGTAATAACTTTAATATTATCCTTGGCTAAATCTGACCATTGATTAATTTTAATATTGGCATCACGAGGAACAAAAGCCACCACAGATTTATGAACAATAGATTCATTCGGAGCTTCTTTTTCCCAACCGGGTTGAATTAATCCCGCTTGCTCAATTTTCTTGGTATCCAAAGCTAAAGCCAACGCTACCACATCCGCTTCTAAACCATCGATAACGGCGCGAGTTTGGGAACCGGAACCACCATAACTCTGTTCAAAAGTTACTTTTTGCCCCGTTTTTTGTTGCCATTCCTCGACAAATTTGGGAATGATTTTTTCGTAGGCGCTTTGGGTAACAGCATAGGAAACAAGCGTCACAGTCACGGGTTTTTGGCTGTCATTGCCGCTATTGGTGGGGGATGAGGTACAAGATGCCAGCATTCCTCCCGTCAGGACAGTTGCCATGAGTAGGGATAAACAAGACTGGGATGACGGCATCGGCGGCGCTCCTAAGCTTTACTCTGAGGTTGTATCTGTTTTCAGGTCTGCTTTAATCTTACAGCACAGGAAATAAAATTTCAATACATTTATAAAACAAATTGGGAATAAGGCGATAACAAGGGAAACTGTGAGAAGATAAAATCAGTGCTACATCTAGGTTTGAGACTATGGGCAAGAGCGTCAAAGCCAAAAAAACAACCCTCCTACAACAACTGATTAACCAGAGTTTTCTCTTTCGCGGACTAGAGGAAGCTTGGTTAAGTCAGTATCTCGATGCCGACAATCTCAAGTTAGAGACGCTATTTTCCAATCGTCCCGTCTATACGGCTTTTCTACCCGATGAATTTCTAGATGTTTTGTATGTGATTTTGGATGAGGGTGTAATCGTCGTCCGCAGCACTCCCCTCGACCGGATTATTGCCATTACCTACCCCGGTGGCTGTTTTGGTATGAGGAGTTTACCCTTTAGTTATGGTTTAGCCAGTCGTGCCTTTCCCTGTTTGGTGGAATCCTATAAAACTACCCACGTCCTGAAAATTCCCTTATCGTCCCTAGAAAAGATTTACAACGATAACGAAAGTTTTCGTCAACGGTACTGTTTTTTATTTGAATTACAGCAAAAATTCGAGTATCATCTGCTTAATTGTAGTAGCTATCCACCCCAAGCTGTAGCCACTTTACTGAGAGCTTTAATCTATCAAGAAAGAGAATTAGGCAGTCAACCAGATGCCGAAAATATCTATACTTTTGATTTATCCGTCGATGTGATTGCTCGCGCTTGTCAACTCAATCAACGCACCGTCGAACAGGTATTAAAAGGATTGCAAAACGTGGGATTAATTGCCTCAGAATCGACGGGGGATTTAATTCGGGTACTGGATGCCGAGGGGTTAAAAGAAGTTTACAGTGCCACCAGAGATAAAGTTAATTGGTGGCCCCTAAGATAAGCAGGTTTGGCCCTATTTATTATTGCAATTGACAGCGCTTTAAGGCATCTTCGGCAGCCGCTTTGGTGGCATCCTGTTTCCGTTTACCTTTACCTGTACCGTAGAGAAGGTTATTAACCCGCACTTCGGCGGTAAATTCCCTAGCGTGGGGCGGTCCGGTAACATCGATGATCGCATATTCTGGATTAGAGGCGAAATTAGCCAGCGCCCACTGTTGAAAGAGATTTTTAGCATCGATAAAAGATGGCGATTCCGATTGTTGAGAGACTAAATGAGAGGC
>NZ_JADBVM010000329.1:0-2927 GCF_020244875.1 Microcystis sp. M44BS1 | reverse complement strand
GAGAACTTTTCTGACTTTTCTTCAGCTATTTATGAATGTCTGAATGATGCCCATCTGAAACATAAAAAAGAACTGGATTCTTTGCTGACTCTACGATTTCAGAAGTTTAATAAATCTCAGATTATGAACGTCTAAAGTATAAAGTATTAACGTGCCAACCATAAATTCCCCGGGGACTATCCGGTTCAATGACGGGAACAACTTGTCCTGAGAACAAGCGTACTGTCCGCCCAGTAATCCGTCCCGGAATACTGACACGCTGAATATACTCGGCGCTGTTTTCTGCTTGCACTTGTCCTGAAAGAAGTTCCTGTAAAGCCGCATAAACTTCTCGGGAAAAAGAGCCAAGAGGTTCAATGGCGTAAATTGGCGTAAGTTCCAGATTCAGGGTCCAGATTAAGGATTTAGCCTCCGAAAGGTTGTCAGCTAGGTAATCCACCATCTGACGGGCATCGTAGGGATTAGAGGGAACTTCAATACCACCAATTACGGCGGTGGGCATCAGTTGTTTAAATGTGTCCCGACGGGCTTCGGTGCCGAAGTCATAGCCCAAAGTGCCAATGGCATAGACGACTCCGCCAGCAGGTTCAGCAGCTTGGCTAGGGGTAACAGGTTTATTAGTAGTTTCGGGCATGGATACTCCTTGAGAGGTGATGACAGGGTTGGGAATTTGGGCGACGGGAATTACCGGTGCGCTGGTTGCGGCACTCAGTTCGAGATTTTGGCGTTCGGCCTCAGGGGTTTCCGGCGTACCACCGCAGCCACAGCCCGATGCTTCTACTGTTGCTTGGGTTTCCACAGATTCGGACATGGTTTCTCCTGTTAGTTGTTGAATTGCCCCAGAAATGTTCAACACTCCGGCTAAACATTTTGGTTCATTTTCGCTGTCGGCATATTGGCAGGGGAGGGCGCTTTTTAGTATTGCCTCCCGGACAGCGTGAGGATTGGGGGTTTCTCCTCGCTGCACCTGCAAGCTGAGTAATAAGGCGGCTACTCCGGCCACAATGGGCGCGGCGAAGCTGGTCCCACTCAGTTGCACAGTCCCGCCGCCCGGTTTTGCCCCTAAGATGTTTTCTCCAGGGGCAAGGATGCCTTGACTTTGGTAGGTTTCCCCCCAATTACTAAAGTCGAGGGGATGCCCTCTAGCATCAACAGCACCCACCGCTAGGACGGCGGGAAGGGCTGCCGGGACTTGCAGGCATTCACAGCCATCATTGCCAGCAGCGGCAACGATAAGAATATTTCTCTCGTTACACATCTCGACGGCGCGAATTAGCCAATCTTCGGCTTCTCCCATATCAGTGAGGGCCCCGCCGCTAATATTAATCACTTTTGCTCCGTTTTCGGCGGCTTGTTCAATCGCCCTCGCTAAATCGAGTTGGGAGAGTTTTCTATTATCATCCCCAAAGACGGGAACAAGTAAACCTCGACAATTAGGGGCAATTCCTTCTATTTCTGTTTTAGGTTGTCCAAATATGAGGCTGGCGATATGTGTCCCATGAGTGGACATTTGCCCCGCGTTGGCTTGATGCTGGACGAGGGTGGATAAACGGGTTAGGTCTGCCCCATTAAAGCAGGGATGGTCGGTATCAACTACACCATCGAGAATGGCGACGGTTATTTCTGATGCGCCTTTGGTTTGTTTTTGTAGTTCTTTTAGTCCTGGAATCGAGAGAATTTGAGTCATTTTATTAATGATTAGTGAATCAGAGTAAGTTAGGTGAAAATGAGGTTAAAAATTAAGTTTAATAAACCCGATCATGAGTACCAATATCAATTAGAATGATTACTTCTTTTTGCTCCTTATCATTAGTTTCTGGTCTTTCTAAAGAAAATACAATTCTACAATCATAACCACAAGAACAAGCTTTTAGTCCTAATAATTTTCCTTGTAATGAATGGGTGGCTAACTGAGGGGTAAAAATATCTTCTTGCATTAGCTTTAATGTTTCAATGATTTTTTGTTCAAGTTGAGCATTACGCTTGACCAATTTACGAAATGACCGTTTAAACTTCTGTGTTGCAATAATCTCTTTCATTCATCTTCTGTTAATAGGGTTTTTAATTCATCAATAATATCTTCTAAAGGTTGCGGTTTTAATTCTCCTCTTTGAAAAGCTTCCCTCGCTTCTTTAGCATTTCGGGCTATTTCGTCTCGATAGGATTCTATCATTTGATTTTTGACAATTTCTATTAACATTTCTCTCTGTTCAATAGGTAGTTCATTAACTGTCATAAGAGCTTGTTCTAATGTCATCATAATTTATCCTCTCTTGATTGTTGTAATAGGTTTAACGGTAGCTGTAATCTTGGTATTTCCTGTCGTCAAAAAATGGGTAATTCTAAACTTTGTAGGGGTTCTAATTCATGGTTTTTTGATTCTCTTTTAGTTTTCATCATGGTAAATCTGACCTGATTGCTATTTATTCTCGATCATACTACCTCTTTTCTGCCGAATCAATAGTTTTTAAGTGAATTTGTGTTAAGTCTTTGTTGAAATCATTTTCTCCGGAAGAAAAACCTACTTTTAGTCCTAGAATAGTTGGGAGGTTAGTCATTAGTAATTTTCTCAGCTAATTGTAATAGTTTTGGCGAGGGCAAAGGTTTATTTTCTTGGGTATATATATCTACCAAATCTTCTAAAACTTCTTGGGCATTATCAAGGGCTTCTTGATAGGTGCTGCCGTGAGTTCGAGCGTATTTTTCCCATTCGGGTAAACTGGCAATATAGGCATTATCTTCTTCAGACCATTGAATTAAAATGCTATATTTCATGATTAATTATCTCCTTGCTATTCCTAATTGCAAAACTTCTAAAACCTTGGCTAAATCACCGGCTAATAAAGCATCTTTATCTAACCATAATCCAGGGAATATCTGGGAACAAATTATCCCTTCTGAGTTCGGTTCAAGTTTAATATATTCTT
>NZ_JADBVM010000328.1:0-4729 GCF_020244875.1 Microcystis sp. M44BS1 | reverse complement strand
TGAAATGGGGCGAAAGTCTGTGGACTCTGTGTAAGACAGTACATGGTTTTTTAACTGTGGTATGCGACGGTGGTGGAAGCAGAAACTTAAATCGTGAGGTTTAGGAATCGCCGCACTTTTAGGGCGGCGAGGATGTCAACGGCGGTCAGATTGCCATAATCAGGGATTAAGTTGCGGCTTAAGACAGAACACTGTGGAAGGGACGGGGAGACGAGGAGAGGTGAGATACTTGCCCAACTCCCCCATTCCGAAACTGTCCCGCTTGAAACCGGTAGCCCTTCACCGTTCCCAGGGGTGACTGCCATTGCCGCTCAACCTCCAGACGTATCTGCCGGCTCTGGCTGCTCGAACGAGTTCTCAGTGGGCGTAACTGACTCCGCCGGCTTGCTTACTGGCAAGATATCAAAGTCCGGGGTGAACTGGACTAAGAGGCTCTGGAGTCGCACCAAGACCTGAGCATCGCCCTCTAGCTTCACCTTCCCTTGGCCAATCAGGGCAGGAAATGTGGCTATCCCAGCCATAATCAACTCCAGGTCGCTACGGTCGATCGTGATGGTGAGATCAGGATTTTTTGCCTGGAATCCCTTGATGTTTGTCAGGGTTGAATTACTCATTTCCACCGCAAATTTCTCACCGTTGTCCGGTGTGAGCAAATTGATGGTGAATTTCATCCCTTGCGCTTTCTGGCTATCTAGACGAATGCCGATGAAGTCGAGCCAGAGTTGGGTGGACATGGCGCGAACCGTATCGGGGGTGACTGTCTTGGCCGTGACCCCCGTGGGGAAGCCATTTCGTAGTTCGTAAGCGGCGGCCAGAAAGCTGTTGCGGACACTGGGGCTTTCTTTCTGGTAGCCAATCTGCTCAAACACATCGCCCAGTAGGTCTTTAGCTGCCTGGTTCTGGGGTTCAGCATAGACCAGCTTGTTCAGTATCTCCATGGCTTCGCGGTATTGGCCTCGATCGTGCAACTCCTGACCTTTGGCCAGAATCTTCTCCGCACCCCCCATCATCTCGACGTAGAGCGGAGCCGATTCCCTCGGTGACAGCGGAATTAATGTGGCTGGATTGGCATCCCAGTAGCCCAGGTAGCGGTTAATCACGGCACGGCTATTGTGTTCCTCAGAACCGTGGTAGCTGTGGGCAGCCCACTGTTGCTGCAAACTTTCGGGCAGCTTGTAAACATTGTGGATTTCATTAATGGTCACGCCCTGGTTAGCTTGGTGCAGCACCTCGTTATGCAGATGGGCATAGGCATCCCGCTGGGTTCGCATGACTTCCTGAATGCGATCGTTGCCCCAACGGGGCCAGCTATGGGAGGCAAACATCACCTCCGCTTGCTGCCCGAACCTATAGAGGGCTTCATTAATTTTCTTCGACCACTCCAACGCATCCCGCACCAATGCACCCCGCAGCGTGTAGATGTTGTGGATCGTACCGCAGATGTTTTCTGCTGCCCAGAACGCTTTCCAGTCAGGGAAATAGGTGTTCATCTCGGCGGGGGCTTCGGTGCCTGGCGTATTCTGAAATACCATTTTCACCCCGTCGATGGTCAATTCCTCAATGTCCTGCTCGATGTAACGGGTGGGTTCAATCAGTCCGGTGTTGCCCGCTGCGGTGTTCTTGCCGATCGACTGATCTACATGGCCGAACGGGCTGCGCGGCAATAGCAGGCCGTACTGAAAGAATGCCCGGCGGACCATCGCCGTCCCCGAATAGACGTTTTCGGCGATCGCATATTCCATGAAGCCAACGGGGGCGATAATCTGCACCTTCCCGTTCTTCACATTCGCCTCATCCACCACACCGCGCACCCCGCCGTAGTGATCGACGTGGGAGTGGGAGTACACGACGGCGACCACACGACGGTGTCCCAGGTGTTCATTGACCAGTTCCAGAGCGGCTTTAGCCGTTTCCTTACAGGTCAACACATCAAATAGAATCCAACCTGTATTGCCCTTGATGATCGTCATGTTGGCCAGGTCGAACCCTCGCACTTGGTAGATCTTGTCCGGCAAGACTTCATAGAGTCCGTAGGCCATGTTCAGAACTGCCTGGCGCTGCAATGAGGGGTGAATGCTGTCGAAAACGCTGTCAAAGCCCCGCAACAGGAACTCGTAGCTGCCCATATCCCAAGCCACGTTACCCGCCTCTGCTATGATTTGTTTGTAAGGTGGGGCGGCAATAAAGCCTTTTTGGGCCTCTTCAAAATCCCGTTTGTCCTCGAACGGCAGGGTCTGGCGCCAACCGTTCTGTAGTTCGATGGTGAACGGGGAGGGCATCTTGCCTTTTGGATCGAAGTGCTTGTTTTTCATAAGGAGTAGTGGGTAATTAATGCGAACAAAAACAGGGACAAGACCATGAAAAAAAGAAAGATAGCCAATACACTGCGTAAAGCCTTGCTGCAAGATGGCAAGATGGAACGCGCTCTCTATGAATACGAATTAGAAGAACACCTAGACTACTGGTACGAAGGTCTCAAGTCCGACCGTGATCAGTTTGTCTTTGCCGTCACGGAAAACTCAGGTGACGTGGCAATGGTATTGATTACGCCCGATAAAACTATCTACGTCAATGAGGAGGGAAGAGAGAAACTGTCTCAATTCTGGACAAAAGCTTATGAGAATAATATAAATCGATTAATTCCCATGATAGCGGAGAATTTAGCCAATGATATTATCTCGGTGACAGGCGTTAAAATGGTGTCCCCAAACCAGAATCGGCGATGGGTTAGTTTGCGCCCGTAGAGTTACAGTGAAGAAAGGCTCACTTAGGGCAAAATCAGGGCAGGTTTAGACAATGCTGACGGGAAACCCTCAAAAACTATCCGCCCTTACCAATTGCTTGGTAAGGGCGGTGTAGTGGGTCATCGGAATCGACACCAGACTGCCGGAAGGAACTCCAGCTAGTCTAAATCTTGTTTAGACGTGGGGTCTAGAGAACAGCCCCGGCGCACAGCCGGCTATTGTCGATTAGGAGACCCATGCTTTTACTACTTTCTACCATCGACATCACCTCCTGTATCCCTTAACGGATTGATTATCAAATCTATCTGCAATTAGCTTAACGCATCTGTTCGGAAAAAATCAAGGCCGGCAGCTAAAAATTTTTTCGGCAGGCTCAGATTGGACCCAAAATGTAGATGGAGATAGGAAGCGTGCAGATTCTTACCTTGCCACCCTTCGCCATTGATAGCACCCTTGGGGAATGCTTGCAGTTGATAAATCGGTGCGTCGCTTACCCCGCTTAATTGGGAGCGATGGAATTCATGGCCGCGCACTGGTTGGCCCGGTTTGAGCAGGATCGTCTCCTGTTTGGCGATGGCTTGTCGATAACCTAGGGTTAACTTCGGCGACATTATAGCAGATTGGGGGATTATTTGCAACATAGAATGATTTTTTTGCTCAAAATCAACTATTTTGTCACATAAATACATTAATCCCCCACATTCGGCGTAGGTGGGCATTCCAGAGGCGATCGCTTTTCTCACCTGGGTTAAGATAGGGGTGTTAGCGGCTAATTCCGGGGCAAAGATTTCGGGAAAACCGCCACCAAAGTACAATCCTTGCAGGTTTTCGGGCAAATTTGCCCCTTGCAAGGGACTCCAAAAGATTAATTCTGCGCCTAAATTGGCTAAAATATCGAGATTATCGGGGTAATAAAAGTTAAAAGCCTTATCTCTAGCAATACCGATACGGATAGGGGGAAAAAGCTTATTTGCTTCTGGGGTATTTTTCGGGTTCTCTTGGGGAGAAATAGTCAGTAAAGGCAAGAGAATGTCCCAATTAAAGCAGTTTTGGGCAATAGAGGCCAGTTGATCTTGCAGTTCCCTGATTTCTCCTAGTTCATCCCTAGGAACCAATCCTAGATGGCGATCGGGAATTGTCAGGGAATCTTGACGACGCAAAACCCCGACAATCGGCATATTGATGGATTCTAGGGCGGTTTGCAGTAATTGCAGATGGCGATCGCTACCAACCCGATTGAGGATAACTCCGGCTAGATGGAGATTTTTGTCTAAAGATTGATAACCGCGGACAATAGCGGCGACAGAGGTAGATAAACGACTACAATCGATCACTAACAGCAGAGGAAGCCCTAAAATACGGGCAATATGGGCGGTACTGGCATAATCGGGAAATTGAGTATCGCTTAATTGAATACCATCAAATAGCCCCATTACCCCTTCAATCAGAGCATAATCGACATTTTGACAATGTTGGGCAAAACAGGTTTTTACATAGTCTTCAGAAGTTAAAACCGGATCGAGATTGCGACAGGGGCGACCAGTAAAATGAGTATGGAACATGGGATCGATATAATCGGGCCCGACTTTAAAAGATTGCACTCGATCGCCACGACTGATTAAATAGGCCAAGATTGCCAGAGTAATCGTCGTTTTACCGACTCCGCTTCTTTCTCCTGCGATGATCATCGGAAATTTTGGGTCTGAAACCCCGTCGTTCTACGACGGCTTTACTGTTAAATCTTAGCGCATTTACAAAATATGTGTTAGAATGTGAGGTATGGAAAAAGCCTATTCGTTTCGATTTTACCCAACACCCGAACAAGAGTCGCTATTGCGGCGCACATTGGGCTGTGTAAGATTGGTTTACAATAAGGCACTCCATCTCAGAACACAAGCATGGTACGAAAGACAAGAAAGAGTAGGATATACTGAAACTTCTTCAATGCTAACCGATTGGAAAAAACAAGAAGAATTAGAGTTTTT
>NZ_JADBVM010000327.1:0-20842 GCF_020244875.1 Microcystis sp. M44BS1 | reverse complement strand
AAAACCGAGAATCCTGTTTATCACCTGTTCCGATTCCCGTATCGATCCTAACCTAATTACCCAAGCGGAGGTGGGGGAATTATTCGTAATTCGTAATGCGGGAAATATAATTCCTCCCTACGGAGCAACCAATGGTGGTGAAGGTGCATCTATAGAATATGCTATCAACGCTCTCGGCATCGAGCAAGTGATTATCTGCGGTCACTCCCATTGTGGAGCGATGAAAGGTTTGTTAAAATTGCAGAGTCTGGCCGATGAAATGCCTTTAGTTTACAATTGGTTAAAACAAGCAGAAGCTACTCGACGTTTAGTTAAGGATAATTACAAGGAACTAGAAGGAGAAGAACTGATCGAGGTGACAGTAGCAGAAAATGTTCTCAATCAGTTAAGTAATTTGCAAAGCTATCCAATTATTCGTTCCCGATTACATCAGGGTAAATTATCTCTACACGGTTGGATTTTTCGGATTGAAACCGGCGAAATTTTAGCCTACGATCCTATCCTACACGATTTTGTCGCTCCCCATAGTAAAATTACCCATCCCCAAGCAGAAGACAATTTACCCCCTAGTCGTCACCTTCCCAATAGTCATCCCTTCAAGATTTCTGAGGATTATATCAGGACTCATGCGGACTTAAAACAAGCGAATCCTGCGGTTAATACTGTGGCCAAAAAGAATGGCTCCTCCACCCAAAAACCGGGCTATACTTATTTAGAACCCTCCCAAGCCGATCGCATTTATCGCGGTTCGAGAAGTTAATTAGGGATTAGAGAAATTCTCTAGAGATGTACTTATTACCGTCTCTAGAGTGGCAGTTAATGGCAAGAGCCTTCGCAGGTAATCCGGGACAATCAGCCTGACATCTGGTGACAGCATCGGCAAGTCAGCAACGCTTACTGTTAGGAAAGCTAATAGCTATTGCTTTTTACTCAAAAAATATGGTATGATAGAAAATTGTCAGTTTTACGGAAGCCGATGAAAACGGAAGAGATTATCAAATCAATCGAAGCCGAGTATCTCAAGAGCGATCTGCCCATTATCCATGTCGGTGACACGATCCGGGTAGGGGTGCGAATCGTCGAAGGAGATAAAGAGCGGATTCAGCCCTACGAGGGTATTGTCATCGCCAAACGCCATGGCGGTATCAACGAAACGATTACAGTACGCAAAGTCTTCCAGGGTGTGGGAGTAGAAAGAGTCTTCCTGCTCCACTCGCCGCGGGTTGCCAGTATCAAGATCATCCGTCGTGGTAAAGTACGTCGGGCGAAACTATACTATCTGCGCGATCGGGTTGGCAAAGCCACCAGGGTACAAGAACGTTTTGATCGCCCTCTCTAAAAAATTTCCGGCGACAGCCTAACCAAGAAAGTTGCACAATCGCCAACAACTACGCTATAATGAATGAAGGCCTTAAAAAAGCCAAATCGTTTAGCGAATGGGCGCTCTTAGTTCAGTTGGTAGAACGCAGGTCTCCAAAACCTGATGTCGGGGGTTCAAGTCCTCCAGGGCGCGTTTGGTAATCACCAAGCCGATAACTGCAAAGGACATAATCTAAATGTCTGGGGGTTAGTGTGGGTTGTCCGGTGAAAATGATAAGTTAAGGATAGCTTGAGTATCATTTTAAGGAGTAGCGATCGTGGCCAAAAAAGAAACCCTAGAAAAAGACACGAGCGACAAGAAAGAGGGAAGCTCCTTTCAGGTCAAGGAATTCGTCAATGAAACCAAAGAAGAACTCGCCAAAGTCGTCTGGCCTTCCCGTCAGCAACTTTTGAGCGAATCGGCGGCCGTGATGTTAATGGTGACTTTGGTAGCCACTCTCATCTATCTGATTGATAAATTCTTTGCCTGGGGTGCGGGGAAGGTGTTCCCATGAATCTAGAAGAAGAGCAGTTTCCCGAAGAAGTCAATCTCAGCGGCCTACCGAAAAAACCCCGTTGGTATGCCGTGCAGGTGGCTTCCGGTTGTGAGAAACGGGTCAAAGCCAATTTGGAACAGCGCATCCACACCCTCGATGTGGCCGATCGCATTCTACAAGTCCAGATTCCCCAAGCGGCCACCGTCAAAGTCCGCAAGGATGGTTCACGGCAGCACGGCGAGGAAAAAGTCTTCCCCGGTTATGTCCTGATCAGAATGATCATGGATGATGACGCTTGGCAGGTGGTCAAAAACACCCCCCACGTGATCAACTTTGTTGGGGCCGAACAAAAGCGCCACTACGGACGCGGCCGCGGTCACGTCACCCCGCTACCCTTGAGTATGTCAGAAGTCGATCGCATATTCAAACAAGCTGAGATTCAAGAACCTGTCGTCAAAATCAATATGGAAGTTGGCGATCAAATCTTAGTCCTATCCGGTCCATTTAAGGACTTTGAAGGGGAAGTGATCGAAGTTAGTCCCGAGCGCGGCAAACTCAAGGCCCTGCTCTCCATTTTTGGTCGGGATACCCCGGTCGAATTGGAATTTAATCAAGTCGAAAAACAAAACTAAATCATGGCTAAAAAAGTCGTCGCAATTATTAAACTAGCTTTACCTGCCGGTAAGGCTAACCCTGCTCCTCCAGTCGGTCCTGCTTTAGGTCAACACGGGGTGAATATTATGGCGTTTTGTAAAGATTACAACGCTAAAACCGCCGATCAGGCCGGCATGATCATCCCTGTGGAAATCTCCGTTTTTGAGGATCGGAGTTTTACCTTTGTCCTCAAAACTCCCCCCGCTTCCGTTCTCATCCGCAAGGCGGCCGGTGTGGAAAGAGGTTCCAACGAACCCAACAAGAAATTTGTCGCCACCATTACCCGCGACCAATTACGGGAAATCGCCCAGACTAAACTGCCCGATCTTAACGCTAACGACATCGAAGCGGCCATGAATATTGTGGCGGGAACGGCCAAAAATATGGGTGTCAAGATCTCAGACTAAATCTTATTACGGGGAGAAGTTAAGCTTCGTTATTACCCAAGGAGCAACAAATCAGATGGTAAAAAAAGTTTCACGACGTTTGCGAGATGCCCAGGCTAAGGTAGAAAATAAAGCCTACGAGCCATTAGAAGCACTGACATTATTAAAGGAATTAGCGACGGCGAAATTCGACGAAACCGCCGAAGCTCATATTCGTTTAGGTATCGATCCTAAATATACCGACCAACAACTGCGGACAACGGTAAGTTTACCCAAAGGAACCGGACGCACGGTGCGAGTAGCGGTGATTACTCGCGGGGAAAAGGTACAGGAAGCGAACAACGCCGGGGCCGATATCGTTGGTTCAGAAGAATTAATCGAAGAAATCGCCAAGGGGATGATGGATTTCGAGGTGTTAATCGCCACCCCCGATATGATGCCGAAAGTGGCGAAATTAGGTCGTCAACTCGGTCCACGGGGTTTAATGCCTTCACCGAAAGGGGGAACCGTAACCACGGATTTAACGGGAGCAATCTCTGAGTTTAAAGCGGGTAAATTGGAATTCCGGGCCGATCGCACCGGGATCGTTCACGTTCAATTTGGCAAAGCTTCTTTTAGCGCCGAGGATCTGTTAATCAATTTGAAAGCTTTGCAGGAAACGGTGGACAGAAACCGTCCTTCTGGAGCCAAAGGTCGTTACTGGCGTACAGTTTACGTTTCTTCCTCCATGGGTCCATCGATTCAAGTGGACATTAGCACCCTGCGGGATCTGAAATTAGCAGAAGGTTAATGACAGTTATTTTTCTTTGAAAAAGCCTCCAAGGGATTGGGGGCGTTTTTTTGGGATTTTATCGAAAATTTGGGTCTAAAACCCCGTCCTTTAGCGTAGCGAAGGACGGCTTGACATTGTTGCTCACATAGCTTACCATAGTAAATGTAGTTTGGTAAGCAAAATGCTAAAAGCGTTCAAGTACAGAATCTATCGTGCGACTCGTTCCTACCAAAAGTCTAACAGACGTGGGTAGGACAAGGTTGAGAACCTTGATAACTCAATAACCGTGAAGGTGAAAGTCCTTCCCTCCAGATGATGGAGTGACAGCATAACCCCTTCCTGTGGAGAACGGTCATCAAAATGGGGAAAGCGGGGTTAAACGGCAGTAATGATGAATCTGACATCAAAACCTGTCTAGCATCTAACTATGTGTATGAATAAGAACTTCCGTGAGAAATATCGTCACTGTAACCAGCCTACACAGATTATTGGCTGGCAACAAAATGTTAACAAGCTAACGTACTGGGAAAAGATAGAGTTCAACCAGAATCATCTACACAGCTTCGGTATAGAGGAAGACACTAAAGTTAGGAATACGGTTGTTGGGAACGAAGTAATCCTTATGAGTCTCTTAGATAGGTCGAAATCTAAGTAGTAACCAGCGCAAGACTCATAGAGGAAAGGATTGTGTAGGAAGCCAACGCCTATCTGTAATAGATAAGGATATGCTGACGTACACACTGTTCAATGGAATGAAGGGTCTTAAGTAGCAAAAAAAAAGTTATGAACACGGCATTAAAACCGATGTATGAATGGAAGGACATCGACTGGCGAAAAGCCGAAAGATGTGTCTTTAAGTTGCAAAAAAGAATATTCAAAGCCAGTCAACGGGGTGATGTCAAATTAGTCCACAAATTACAAAGGCTACTCCTAAATAGCTGGTACGCCAAACTGTTAGCCGTCAGACGGGTTAGCCAAGATAATCAAGGCAAGAAAACCGCAGGGGTAGATGGGATAAAATCCTTGACACCTAAACAAAGAATGGCACTTGCTAATAATCTAAAACTTGGCAATAAAACAAAACCAACTCGCAGAGTATGGATACCAAAACCCAATACTGACGAAAAGCGACCTTTAGGGATTCCGACCATGTACGAACGGGCATTACAAGCCTTAGTAAAACTGGCATTAGAACCCGAATGGGAAGCAAAATTTGAACCTAACAGTTATGGATTTAGACCAGCACGTTCAGCCCATGACGCAATCGGAGCAATCTACATAAGCATCAACAAAAAGCCCAAATATGTGCTAGATGCGGACATAAGTAAATGCTTTGATAAAATTAACCATCAGAAACTACTGACAAAACTTCAAACTTACCCCAAGCTAAGACAACAAATCAAAGCATGGCTAAAGAGTGGAGTCATGGATGGAAAAAACCTATTCCCTACCAATGAAGGCACACCACAGGGAGGTGTAATCTCCCCTTTACTAGCTAACATAGCCTTACACGGCATGGAGGAAAGAGTCAAGCAATATGCAAGAACTCTGAAAGGCAATAAATCCAAAAATGAACAAGCCTTAACCCTAATCAGATATGCAGATGATTTTGTTATCCTGCACGAAGATTTAAAGGTAATAAAGGAATGTCAGGAAATCATTGAACAATGGTTAGCAGAAATGGGGCTAGAACTGAAGCCTAGTAAAACAAGAATATCCCATACTCTTGAAACTTATGATGATTACGTTGGACTTGATTTTCTCGGATTCAACATCAGGCAACACCAAGTCGGAAAACATCACGGGGCAAAAAGTAGTAAAGGAGTCAAACTAGGTTTTAAAACCCTAATCAAGCCTAGTACTGAAAAAGTCAAGTCCCATCTAAAGAAATTGGGAGAAGTAGTAAATAGTCATAAGTCATCCCCACAGGCTGCCTTAATCAAACGACTCAATCCAATCATTAGAGGATGGAGCAATTACTATTCATCAGTAGTAAGCTCAAAAACATTCACAGATTGTGATTACCACTTCTTTGAAAAACTCAAAAGATGGGCATACAGGCGACACCCAATGAAAAACAAAACTTGGATAATGCGTAAATATTGGCATACTGAGGGAAAAGATAATTGGGTATTCAGCACAAGAGAAGGTAAAAACCCCTTCAAACTGGCAAGACACCTAGATACAAAAATCGTAAGATACGTCAAGGTGAAAGGGGATAAAAGTCCCTATGATGGGGACTTAATATATTGGAGTAGTCGAATGGGTAAACACCCAGAAATGCCACCAGAAAAAGCTGTATTACTCAAAAGACAGCAAGGACGCTGTGCATATTGTGGACTATATTTCCAAGATGGAGACATACTCGAAACCGACCACATTATCCCCAAATCAAAAGGGGGTAAAAACAATCGAGATAATAAACAGTTACTCCATCGACATTGCCACGATTCTAAAACTGCATTAGATAAAACTGGTACTCATGACAAAGAGCCATTGGAGAGAGGAGCGGTGTGAGGTGAAAGTCTCACGCACCGTTTTGAAGCCGAGCCAGAATGGTGACATATCTGGCTTAGGGCAACCGACCAGTGAGCAATCCGTTTTGCTTGCCAAGTCGTTTGGCTGTGCTAGATGGTTTTACAATTACGCTCTCAACTTAACATCCGAAACTTACAAGCAAACTGGAAAAGGATTAAGCAGAAACGAAATAATTAAGCTGCTGCCTTCCTTAAAAAAAGAGTATGAGTGGTTAAGCGAAGTACCATCGCAGGTATTACAGCAAGCCGCTTTAAATCTTTCTAGTGCTTTCCTTAACTTTTTTGAAGGTAGAGCTAAATATCCTAACTTCAAGAAAAAGCAAAATAAACAGTCGATTAGATTTCCTCAGCACTGTAAGTTAAAAGATGATGTTCTGGTATTGCCTAAAATTGGTGAAGTTCATTGCCAAGTCTCACGGCAACCAGAGGGAACCTTAAAGTCTGTTACGGTTTCAGTTAATCCATCGGGAGAATATTTCGCATCTTGTCTTTATGATGATGGTCAGGATTTACCCCAAAAATCATCAGAAGGAAAAGCTGTTGGGATAGACGTTGGACTAACCCATTTTGCTATTACATCAGATGGGACTAAACACGGGAATCCTAAATACTATCGTAAGTACGAACAAAGATTAGCGAGGAGACAAAAGAAACTAAGCCGCAAACAAAAAGGCTCTAACAACCGAAATAAAGCTAGAATTAAAGTTGCTAAAGTTCACTATAAAATTGTTCGTTGTCGTGAAGATTTTCTACATAAGCTAAGTCGTAAATTAGTTGACGAAAACCAAGTCATAGTGGTAGAAAATCTGGCAGTTAGAAACATGGTCAAAAACCCAAAACTAGCAAAGTCAATCAGTGATGCTGGTTGGGGGCAATTCTGCACTATGTTGAAGTACAAGGCTGAATGGGATGGAAAAACCTACATCGAAGTAGATAGATTCTTTCCTAGTTCCAAGACCTGTAGTAACTGCTTAAACCGTGTTGATAGTTTGAGCTTAGATATTCGTAGCTGGCAATGCCCTAAATGTGGAGAAAACCACGATAGGGACATCAACGCCGCTAAGAATATTCGAGATGAAGGTTTACGAATATTGGCGGTAGGGCATACCGCTACTGCTTTGCTGAGGGAGAGTAAGACCGAGTAAAAGCACTGCTTTTGCAAGGCATCTCCCCGTGAATGAAGAATCCCCACGCCTTTAGGCAACGGGAGTGTCAACTATTCTAAGATCATTGATTTTCATTTTTGGGTTCTTCTATAATCAATACAGCCTGATATTGTCCTTCTTTTAAATTTGAAGGAACTTGTACGGTTAATTGACCCTCATTGTTAACGAATGCTGCAACTTCAATGGTTTTCATGTTAACATATCTCTCTTCATTTTCTGCTATAATCTTAATGGTAGAAGTATCCTTATCTGCTAAAGACTGAGCATACTTTCCTCTCACTGCACTTTTTAAATGAGATTCCGTTAAAACCTCAGAATAATCATCTAACATTTCGTCATCTTTGAGGGGATTATTGATTACTTTGTTCGTAGATTTTTCTTTCATGTTTAGTTACTCTCCTAGCACTAATGATTCTGATGTTTCCTTGTCTTTCAGTATGAACAACTAAAAGCAAGCGGTTTTGACTAGAATAACCAATTGTCAAAAAACGATCTTCTAAGATTGAATGAGTGGGATCATCTAAAGTCAAAGAATAGGTATCTTCAAAGACAGTTTTAGCCTCATTAAAAGAAATATCATGTTTTCTCAGATTTGTCTTAGCTTTGTCTTCATCCCATTCAAAATTAGTCGTCATTATCTTAATTATAGACAATAAATAAAATAAGGTGGTAAAAAAATCCCCCACCTTACTATGGTAAACCTTATCCTTTCGGGATCGCTCTATGATTAGCAACAGGATTAGAACAAAAGAAACAAAAACAAGAACCTTAAGTAGGTAGGCGTTAAAAATTATCAGACATCCCCCTTATCAAGGGTAAGGTTGATTCATGAATCAACCCTACCTTATCAAGGGGGGTAGGGGGGATCGAACCTAAAATCCATTTTTAATTTAATTATAACCAGCTACTTATGCTTGATTCAGATTGGGAAACCACAAAAGCACGAAGAACCACCACAGACGACCAAGAGAAGAACTGAACAATTAATGAATGCTTGTTTCCCTAATCTTTTTGGTGCAATTAATTGGGGTTTGCTGAATAAATCTAACAACCTTGTTGGATAAGGTTTTTAGACTTTTTTTCCCTCAAAAAGTGCCGACCATTGGAGTGATTGGGGGGAAAATTCCAGGACTTTTTCCCTGAAAATTAGGTAATTGACCACCTGAAAATGGGTAAAACCCCACACCCCACACCCCACACCCCATACCCTACCCCCACGAAAAACTTTTTCAGGAAACCCTAATTGGGACTGCTGGGCCGATCGCACCGGGATCGTTCACGTTCAATTTGCTAAAACTTCCAAAGGCATCCAAGGGATTGGGGGTGTTTTTTTTGGCTTGATCGCCCGATTGATATAAAATCAAAGGGCTACACTCAAGATTAATCGCTTGAATTATTCTCTTGTATCTGTTCTTAAAGCCAGCGTGTGGATTGTAGATTCCCCTAATACCCGTATTTTAGCCCCTAGTGCGATCGCACTAGGTAACTTTGATGGTTTGCACCTAGGTCATCAAACCGTCCTACAGCCAATTTTTCAGGATGAACCCGCTTATCCCACCGTTGTTAGTTTTACTCCCCACCCGCGGGAATTTTTTACGGGGGAAAAATGGCAGTTATTAACTCCTCTAGGGGAAAAGGTGGAGGTTTTAGAGAATTTAGGCGTTAAACAATTAGTTTTACTGCCTTTTTCTGCTCAATTAGCTTCCCTGACACCCTTGGCTTTTATCGAACAGATTTTAGTAGCAAAATTACAGGCTAAATCGATCAGTGTTGGTCAAGATTTCCGCTTCGGTTATCGTCGTCAAGGTACAGCGGAAGATTTATTACAGATCGCCTCTCAATTTAATATTAAAGTCGAGATTGTTGGTTTGAAAAACTGTGGGACGGGTCGAATTAGTAGTTCCCTAATTCGTCAAGCTTTGGCAGCAGGAAACGTTGAGCAAGCCGGACAAATGTTAGGTCGTCCCTACAGTTTAACCGGTCGCGTGGTCATCGGGCAACAGCTGGGCAGACAATTAGGTTTTCATACCGCTAATCTACAGGTTCCCCCCGATAAATTATTGCCGCGATTCGGGGTTTATTGCGGTTGGGTGCATCTCGATGGTTCTCGCTTACCGGCAGTTATGAATATCGGTTATCGTCCCACGATCGAGGGAAAAACTATCAGTGTGGAAATCCATTTATTGGATTGGTCGGGCTATATATATGATCGCATTTTAACGATGGATTTAGTGCAATTCCTGCGACCAGAACAGAAATTTAATTCTCTCGATCGATTAAAAAATCAGATCGAGATAGACTGCGATCGCTCTCGGTTAATTCTAACTTCTGTCACCGACAACTCCTAATATTTTTGGTATTCTCTTTCCACTTTACCCACCGCTTTCAATAAAGGAGAATCAAGGGAATCGATCCAATCAGCTACTTCTCGCGCTAATCCTAGGGTAACAATGCCTTGAGACGGTGGTAATTGACCAGCTAACGCCTGACTTTTGATGGTTTTCAGGACAGAAATTAAACCCTCAATCCGAGTCGATCTTTCTGTTTTCGGCATCTGTTCGGCCACGGTAATAGCTTGGTCAATTGATTGAACTAATTCCCTCATGTTCGTTTCCATAATATTCTAGCGACAGGAAAGAGATGTAACCGTTATTGCTCGCCCCTCTCCCCATTGTATATTGGCATCTCGCGAGTCTTTAATAAAAGTTTGCTGACCACCACCGGGATAACAATCAGCCGGATTCTGGGGGGCGACAATTCCTTGATAAACCGTTGTTCCCGCAGGTAAAGTCACCGATATTACTTTGGTCGCTTGATTGGGAGGATTCCACTTTTGATCGAGGGCTAAATTTCTGATCACCTCCACATTGGTGGTATATTGATCCGTGGTCAGAAAACGACCTTTTTTGTAATTTTCGTCACTATAATAACGGAAAAAAGTCTGGGGTTTTTCTAGGGTAACTGCCTGACATTCACTATTGCGAAAAGTGATGGCAAGATCTGGAGGAAGGGGACAGGAAGGAGCCTGATCTTGAGCCAATATTTTCCGAGAATTGAAAGTCAAATTTTCGGGTAAACTATTGGTTAATGTACTGGCCGCGATTCCTAAAACAAGACTAAAAACGAGCGAACTGGCTTTCATCTTCACTGATTAAGAGAAATTCTTCTCGATTTTACCGTACTGAACCGACTTAAAATCTTGATTTCGCCCACTGGCAACAATTCTTAACTAATTTTCTCCCTGCTCGTCACCCTAACCCTGATTAGCTCCCTAGCAGAAAATTTCTCGCCATTGTCTGTCAACTTTCCTCGCTAGTGTGGGCAAATTAGGAAAAGAATCGTTAAGATCAAAAAAACTTAACATTAATCTTCTTGACAGAATACCCCATTTGTGCTATGAGAGACGCTATTGATATTTTGATGGAAAATTTGAGCCAGAGCATCGTCGGCCAAACCGAATCGATTCGCATTGTGCTGGTGGCTTTACTCAGTGGTGGCCACGCTCTCCTGGAAGATGTCCCCGGAGTCGGCAAAACCCTCTTAGCTAAATCCTTAGCGCGTTCAATTAACGGTCGTTTCCAACGGGTACAATGCACCCCCGACCTCCTTCCTAGTGATATCACGGGAACGACGATTTGGAACCCCAACAGTCGCGAATTTGAATTTATCCCCGGCCCCGCTTTTGCTAACGTCCTGTTGGCCGATGAAATCAACCGGGCCACCCCGCGCACCCAATCGGCACTTCTAGAAGTCATGGAAGAAAAGCAAGTTACCATCGATGGAGAAGCGCGGCCGGTCCCCCAACCCTTCTTTGTGATTGCCACCCAAAATCCGATCGAATATCAAGGCACTTTTCCGCTTCCAGAAGCGCAAATGGACCGTTTTGCCGTTTGCCTGAGTTTGGGTTATCCCAGTGCCACAGAAGAATTAAAAATGTTACAAAGACAGCATTCTCAAGAGACGGTTAAATCTCTAGAAGCTTGTATTTCCCTAGAACAGGTGGGAGAATTGCAAAGATTAGTGAGTCTGGTCCAGGTAGCTCCTGCTTTACAGCAATATATTGTCGATTTAGTCCGCGCTACCCGTGACCACGAAGATATTAGTTTAGGAGTCAGTCCCCGGGGTTGTGTGGTTTTGCAAAAAGCAGTTCAAGCTTACGCTTTCCTCGAAGGTCGCGATTATGCTATCCCCGATGATGTTAAGTTGATTACTCCCTACGTCTTCTGCCATCGTCTGATTCCTAGTCACGGTCGTCAAGCTAAAGCGATCGTGGAAAGACTTCTACAATCGGTGGCGATCGAGGATCGCATCTATGCTTAAATTTCAGTTATTAATGAACGGTAAGTTACAGGGTATTTCTAAATTCTGCCAAATTGGTAGAGCCGATCCATTAATTGCTAGTATTGCCTTAGCTAACTCAAGGCTGGAGTAAAAATATTTAGTGAGTCCACGGAAAATCTGCTCTCAGGAGAAAACAATGTTTTGTTCACAGTGTGGAACCAAAAGTGGACATCTCTAAAAATTATCACCCAGTCACAGCTGGCTTTGATGCTTACTCACATTCAAAATATCCACCTTTATCCTCAGACGGTTTTTTACACCAATCGTTAAAATCAATGACAAAGGAGCTTGGTCTAAATCCGTTCTGCCAATAGCTCAAGGTTTTAACTTTATTACTCTCGTTAATACCTTCAACAACTGTAGCATAGAATTCTTTGCGTTTATAAATATTAACCTCTCCTTCTTTTAAGACTTTATCTATCGAGCTTTTTCGTTTTTTTAGTGCTTGATCTTTTTCATATTTTGCACCTTCTAAATTAGTATCGCTGCTAATTACAATAGCCCATTTTTTAATCGATGTTGCTTCTGGATATCGATTGTGTGCAAATGGAGTTACCCCTTGTAAAACATCCATAGCTTTACTTGCAAGCTCTTCAGATTGCATGGCATATAATTTGTTTATATTTTGTAACACAGCTGTCGATTCTGATGCTAAATCAATCTTTGCTTTCGCTATTTCTCCAATAGCCTCAACTGCTTCAAGAGCCCTATCTGTAGCTTTAGCATTGTTGTTTTTCGGATGGGTATCTAGAGGCATTGATTTCAGAATAATTTTCTTAAGGATGAGAATAGATGTGTAACTGGGATTAAGTCTTGCTAAGTTAATTGCTAATTCTTCATGTCCTAAAGATGCAATAACTATAATGGTATTTTCTTTGGCTACCTGAGCATTAGGAATAGTCCGTCCATTGATTTCACCTACTAAATAAGGCATAAATTTTTCTACCGTTTCAACTCTCTTTATATCGAGTTCTTGTTGACGGAAATAATAATTGGTTAGACCTGTAAACGTTCCTCCTATAGCTCCTCCTATAGTTGTAAATAATAAAGTTACCACGATTTTACTAATATCCCAGAAATCCTTTTTATCTTTCTTATCGTTTTTATCTTTATTATTATTCATAATTCATACCCTCTAAGCTCTGGATAGCATAGATTTATGATGTAGTCTGCATACCCTAAAAAATTCAACAAACGGTGAGTTTTCCCAGCGTCCCCCCTATTCTGAAAAAACTCACCAGAAGCCTTTATCTCGCCCCTCACACCTTATCGAATCGGTCTCCTATCCGAACTGTCCGGTATCGACCCATTCACTCTTGATTAGCGACCACCAATCAGTTGCCAGACCATCGAGGACGTACTTGTAGGGCAGCCAGCCGTAGCCAGCGCTTCCCCAGCCAGTCCCCCAGGAGTTGCGAATCAGCAAGGCACCAGTGGTTTCAATGCCACTCGCATTGGTGTTCTTGATCTTGAGGTTGTCGTCGTAACCAACTGCGTCAATGGCGTGACCGCCTTCAACCCGTTCGCCGCGAGTTGGATAAGGTATCTTACCGCCATTGGTGTTGGCCTGACTGATAGAACTGTAAACAGTAAAGCCAAACATCGAGGGCAGACCTTTCGACAAGTCGGTTTTAATCCGAGCTAACAGTGCGTCCCTTGCCGTCCCGGGCGGATCGAGGCGATAGTAAGAGATCGCTTGGAAGCTCTGGGCAAAGGCGTAGCAGAATGCTGGCGGCTCCTTGTCATAATCGAGGACATTGTAGCGGTAGTATTCTTCTGGTGGTACGCCAAACAAGGTCAGGGCGTACATGGTCGTCCGCAGGAAAGCCCCCGTATCTCCCGTCCATTTGAGCAAGTTGCGCGTCACTTTGTAGAGGAAGAGTCTGGAAGCATCGAGGTGTTTGCCAAAAGCTCGCCGCTCAAAATACTCCACCAGTCCGACACCGGCGTGGGCCGTACAAGAACCGATAGTTTTTTGATCCTCGATGGGGGAACACCACGGCCTCAAGTCCACGCTGGTTGGCAGCGCTGCTGGGGCAGATGTCGTTGCTCCCACTTTGGCCAGCATTTGCTTGACAGATGGCTGTCCCAAAGCTTGCAGTTTGGACGGTACGCGTTCAGATTGAAAAGTGACATCACGAATATCGGGATAGTCAGGCAACCATCCCATTGCGGGAATTACAAATGTTTCACTCATTTTTCCTTTCCTCCTAAGTCGTTGCTCACTAGCCCTTGGCTATCTGAGAAGCCTTTACTCTCGGACTTGGAGCGTGACGGTAAACCGTTCGACAATTGACGGTTCTCCTTGCCACTCCCGCCAAAGCTTAAGCCTTAGTTGGTCTATCCCAGCCCGTTGCACTTTAAAGGTCAGGATTCTCTGACCGCCCCCGCCGACTCTCGACTCCCTGGCAGGTACATACTCAGAGGCCTGCAGCTTCACCAAATCGCTCCCGCCACCATCAAGCGCCCACTGAAAGCCAGTGGTAGGATTCTCGTCGAGGGAAAGTAGCAGTAGGTCATTGACCTGCATGGTGATGGATTTGCCGTTGTCAGTGCGAGTAAGGGTTAGCATTGTATCTTGACCGTTCCCTCCTTTCGGGTTCCACTCTGTCGCCCCACAGCCCTGGGAAAAGACCGGGGAAAGCACGAGGATTAGAGTTATGACAATCGCAACGGCCCACTTAAGAGAACGATCCATTATTTTCCTCCCTCGTCTCTATAACGGCCACAGGGATTTACTCTCGTTATTGCAGTTAGGAAATCGCGCCAAGCGCGGAACAAACTGGGAAACGATCTAATTTAATTATCTCTTGCTTTGGCCACCGAGAGATGGTAGGATGGAAGATTTGTGATTTTTCTTAATAATCGCCCTCGCCCACACGCGCCTCAAATACCCTTCAGAGCAGCCCTATCCGTAATTTGAAATAACTCCTCAATGCTCCCCCATTTCGCCCCCCTTGAGGAGAGAATTGCCGCGATCAAAACCCCTAGCGGGGGAATAACAACGACTAGCAATTAAACCCAAAACTAACCACCAGAGGGTACTAACTTGGGGACGATACCAAACTGTATCAAAGAAACCGTGGGCAAGAATTCCAGCCATAGCGGCAATTGCCCCGATTAACCAAAAGCCTTGACTATCCATTTTATCCCGTAAAAGTTTAATTTGATGGATGCCTTGGCCGATAGTTGTAACTAATAACCAGAGGAAACAGGTAAAACCAATGATTCCCGTTTCTACCATGATTTCTAATACCACAGAATAGGCACTTAAAGCCGTGTATTTTGGCTTCATGAATAGGGGGTAAATTTTCTTAAAAGCATCATTACCCGGTCCGATGCCCAAAAGCGGATAAGTTTGAATCATGCGGATAACTGCATCCCAAACATTAATCCGAAAGTTATTACTACTATCTCCTCGGCCCGCGAAAATACTCATCACCCGAATTCGCAGCGGTTCCACCAATAAAATCGCCCCTAAAATCACCACGGCTAAACTCCCTAAAATTAAGGGTAAAAGCCATGTTTGCCAAAATAACGGTAGATAACTTTTGAACCAATAAAATAATAGCAATAAGAAGACAATTCCTAAGACCATCAAACCAATCCAACCGCCACGACTCTCGGTAAAAAATAAACAAGCGGCATTGGCTAAAGTTAGTAAAGCCGCTAAAATTTTCGGTAGCCATCCCTGCCACACAAATAATGCCGCACCGCTAAAAGCAATACCAGGAAATAAATAACTAGCTAATAAATTAGGATTACCGAGATAACTATAAACCCTAGTATCCCCCGCTAATTCTGAAGTAGGATCGTTCCAAGTTGCTAACTGTTCCGCACCAAAAATTTGCTGACGAATGCCGTAAACGCTGACTACTAAGGCGGTTAAAACTAAAGTAGTCAGAATCCAATTTGTTAGGCGTGGCGATCGCATAATTCGGGCAGTAAAAGCAAAAAAGATCAGATTGAGAGTTAATTTAATTAATCCTTCCAAAGCTGCGGTTTTAACGGGAGAAAAAGCCGTAGAAACCGTGGCAATTCCCCAGTATAAAAGCACTAAAATGTGAATCGGTGTCACCCCGATTTTGCCTTCATCCACAAGGGTTAAGAGTAGCCAATAACCGGCTATTGCTAACAATAAAAAACCGATTTGACTGGTGGAGAAAAACGGCGCGGTGGCGATAAGGAGAGAGATTAACAGCGCACCCATCAGTTCTGTCCACTCCACAAACCGGCTACCCTGTCGCCATTGACTAAAAAGGCCGACGAAACGATGCAGATAGCTATATTTTGACCAAGAAGCGGGGGAAAAGTTCAGTAGGGTGATTTGTTTCCAAAAAGCATTCATAGGGTTTTTAGTTGCGGTTGTCACCGGCAAACTTTGATTAAGATACCGATTGTATCTTAATTGTTGACTCTTGGGAGCGAAAAGAGTTTCAGTCCGGTGTCTTAGGGCAGCTTCACACAGTCAAAACCTAATAGCATAACCAGTCTAAGCATGGGGTGAACGTAAAGCTTGACCTAAACGAGTTAAGCCTTGGGAACAGTCAAAACGATCGAGATGTACTTCAATAAATGATAGGCGATCGATGTTACCCTGGGCAATCGATAAAGCCTTTTCTAATTCCCCTTCTGTCCTGACTTGACAACTCCAACTTTCCCCGTTAAATACTGCCGGTAATTGGTGATATTTCCACGGTTGTAGATCATTATAAATATTATCCTGAATTACCCGCTCGATCGTGTAACCATCGTTATTAATTAAAAAGATAATTGGATTGAGATGATGACGGATAATTGTCGAAAGTTCTTGGGCAGTCATTTGAAAAGCACCATCCCCCACAAAGACGATAGGACGAGTATTTGGTGCGGCAAAAGCTACTCCTAAACAGGCGGGAATTGAATAACCAATCGATAGATAAAATGCTTGACCAATAAAGTCAGTTTGTTGGGGCATTAATAAATCAATTGTGGCAATAATTGCATCCCCTGTATCGGAAATAACAAAAGATTCTTGAGCAATAAAATGATTCATTCGCTCATAAAAACGAGCATTAGTTAATTTTCGCTCTGGCACGGCGAAGAATTCTAAATTCTTCAATTCGGCTGCGGGTTTAATCTCTAGTGTAGCCGCTTCTTTGTGACTTAGCTTATCAATTAAACCATCGATAAAATCCCCTAGGAATACCGGTTGATAGAAGTGATGTTTAATTTTTACTTTCTCGGAATTGGCATTAATCAAATTAGTGGGATTTAAATTAGCCGTAAATCCCCCTAAATTCATATCGGACATGATCGCCCCTAAACAGAGGACACAATCGGCATTTTCCACCCGTTGACTAACGTATTTGCGACTTAATGCTCCCACATAAGTGCCGATAAATTGCGGCTGCATTTCCGAAATTGACGACTTACCTAAAATAGTGGTAGCTAAGGGATAACCCGTTACTTCTAAAAGTTTCAGCAACTTATCTTGGAGTTTAAACCGATGGAATTCTACCCCCGCTAAAATAATTGGTTTTTCCGCTTTTTCTAATAAAAAAACCGCTTCTTCAATGGCTTCTTCTAAAGCGGCGGTATCCGTAAGATTATCGGTTAAATAAATTGGATTTTCTGAGGGGATACAGGGACGATAGACCAGATCCCGGGGAATTTCGATATACACGGGACGTTTGTGATGCAAACAAGCTGCTAAAGTTTGATCGATTTGACTGGCTGCTTGGGCAGAATTAGTGAGAATAACCGAGGCAACCGTGGCTTTTTCCATGATGGAAAATTGCAGATTATAATCGCCCGTGGTGTGGTGTAATAATAAATTATCCCGGCGAATCGAGCGATCGGAAGCCCCACTAATTACCACCAGGGGAACTCTTTCAGCGTAAGCACCGACCACAGCATTAACGAGGCTAAATCCCCCGACTCCGTAGGTGACACAGACAGCGCCCATCCCTTTGACTCGCGCGTAGGCATCGGCGGCATAACCCGCGTTAAGCTCATTACAGGTGCAAACTAATTCGATCGGACTTTTCAGCAAAACATCCATCAAATCGAGGACATAATCCCCCGGCACCCCAAAAATATGATCAACCCCTAAATTATGGAGACGCTGGCATAAATATTCGCCGATGGTGATCATAGCAATTTTCTCCTGGTGTGTTGGCACTTTCACGCCGATCATAGCGATTTTTTTAAAAAATAGGCTAATGTCCAGTAATGAACTAGAAAGTAAAAATCAGCAGACTTTAATTAGGGTTTGCTGAATAAATCTAAAAACCTTGTTGGATAATATCTTTAGGCTTTTTTGAAATCAAAAAGTGCCAGTCCTTGGAGTGATCGGGGAGGAAATTTAGGCACTTTTTCCCGGAAAATTAGGTAAGTAGGGAGGCACAATTATTTGTAGGATGGGTTAGCGGTAGCGTAAACTATGCGGGCGTTGGGTTTCATGCTTCAACCCAACCTACGTTCATCTTATATTTAATTCCACCCACCCACTTAATTGACCCCCTGAAAATGGGTAAAACCCCACACCCCACACCCTGCCCCCACGAAAAACTTTTTCCGCAGACTCCAATTATATCTAGCGCTGGTGATCAATGCTATAGTATAAAATCTGGGGTTTTTCTCTTGGGTATAAAAAATATCTGCGGCACTTTTTCAGGTATAATTGTTACAGGAGATTTCCTAAAACTTTCAACTTAACTAAGGCTGAATATTAATGATTTTTACTGAATTAGTTTTGCAAAATTTCGGTCCCTACGCCGGTCGTCAAGTGATTAATTTACGTCCCGAAAAAGATAACAATCCCTGTCCGATTATCCTTTTGGGAGGCATGAATGGGGGCGGTAAAACTACTTTAATGGATGCGATTCGTTTGGCTTTGTACGGTGCGCGGGCGAAGTGTTCTACTCGCAATAATTTAAGTTATGCCGAGTTTCTTAGTCAAGCAGTTAATAATCAAGCTTCCCTCATCGATCAAGCTAGAATTGAACTGGCTTTTGAACATCTAGTTAATGAACAATGGCGACAATATCGTATCGTTAGATACTGGACAAAACAGCCTAAAGATGGTAAGGATACCCTCGGTATTTTAGATGAAGATTGGCCCGATCCTGCCTTAGCTAACACTTGGGATGAATATATTGAAACTTTATTACCTTTGGGTATTTCTAACCTCTTTTTATTTGATGGGGAACAGGTAAAAGAATTGGCAGAACAGGATGTACCTCCTGACAGCGTTAAGGATTCGATGCAGACTTTATTAGGGTTAGAATTAGCGGAAAGATTAGCCGTTGATCTCGATATTTTAGCTAGTCGCAAGCGCCGGTTACTAGCAGCAGAAAATGAACTGGCAACTATTGAAGCGATCGAAAAAAAATTAGCCCAGTACCAAGAAGATTTAGAATTGGCTCGGCAAGAGATGGAAACTCAGCAAAAAAATTTAGATTTGGTTAGAAATGATTTTGATGCAGTCTCGGATAAATTTCGCATTGATGGCGGCAAAATTGCCGCCGAAAGAAGTCAATTAGAGAGCAGAAAAAAGGAGGCAGATAAAAAGTTAGATAAACAGAGAGAATATTTAGGTCAATTAGCGGGAGAGTTATTACCATTAAAGTTAATTTTCCCTCTCCTACAAGCCGCTAAAATTCAGGGAGAAAAAGAGCTAAAATTTCAATCAGCTAAAGTCGCTCAATCGGTTTTAGAGTCCAGAGATAAAAAGTTACTGGCTTATTTAAAACAACTGAATTTAACTTTAGAACAATTAGAGAATATTAGGGAATTTTTACAGCAAGAAAATCAGTGTTTAGCTGAGGATAACGATTCTTTCGTTACTTCTTACTTAGATTTAGACGAGGAAGCGATCGAGTTATTAAATCGAGTCTTAACCCATCAATTACCGGCACAAATTAACCTCGCTCATCAAGCAATAGAACAATTAAGAAATCTGGAAGCTGACTTAGATAATTTAGAGCGAGAATTAGCAGTAGCAGCCTCTCCCGAAGAATACGAAACCCTGAGTAATAACTTAAAAACCGCTCAGAAAAAGTATCTAAATGCTCAAGCAGAATACGAGCAAAGCCACAAAAATTATGAGGAAATCAAAAAGAAAATTGAGAAAACGAAAAAAGAATTATTTGCCTATAGTGAGAAAGCTTTAGAATCGCAAAGTAACGAACATATCGTTAATGCTATTGTCAAAGCACAGCAAACTTTAAAAGTATTTAAGGAACGCTTAACTTTAAAAAAATTAAATAGATTAGAGGGAGAAGTGGCGGAATGTTTTCGTTATTTATTGCATAAGTCCGATCTGGTGCAGAAAATAGCGATCGATGCTGATACTTTTGGTCTATCTCTCTTTGGTCCCGATGGACAAAATGTGCCTAAACACCGTCTTTCTGCCGGAGAAAAACAACTATTAGCGATCGCTTTTTTGTGGGGATTAGCGCGAGTCTCCGGACGAGATTTACCTATCGCTATCGATACACCCCTCGGACGTTTAGATTCTTCCCATCGCCATAATTTAGTTGAACGTTATTTTCCCGCCGCTTCCTCTCAAGTCATCCTCCTCTCTACCGATACAGAAATTGGAGAAAATGAGCTACTCTTATTAGAAGAACAGGAAGTAATCGCCAGAAAATACCTGCTAGAATACAATTCCCAACAACGTCAAACCACTATTCACCCCGACCGCTACTTTTGGTAAGATTATGACCGAGATAAATTCCCAAAAAATCCTCCCCCAATTAACTCAACACCAATCAACCAGTCACCCAACTAGAGGAAACCTTGCTTGCCGATATTCACTCCTACGAGAACTTAAAAAATAGTTTAGCGGCAGCCGATGGGTTTGAGACAGACTTGAATCAGTTCACTGATTACTGATTACTGATCACTGATCACTGATCACTGATCACTGATCACTGAAAAAAAGCTCCCCACTTCCCATTATCCTATTAAACAGGATTGAGAATGAATAACTATTTTATCATCAGTCAGAGCGAGGTAAAATTATAGATTATGGAATCACCGATCGAACGTTTTCGACTATCTCAAACCGCCAAAGATAGCCTCATAAAATTAAAACGCTACACCAAAATTGACCAATGGAATATCCTCTGTCGTTGGGCTTTTT
>NZ_JADBVM010000326.1:0-2951 GCF_020244875.1 Microcystis sp. M44BS1 | reverse complement strand
CTATCGTTCAACCCAACCTACAGCTACAATATTAATAGGCGATCGAATGTTCCCGGAAATTCATGAGTCAATCCCCCGTTACCGATTCCCTAGACATAAATCCTCGGTTGTTGGGTTTCACTATCGTTCAGCCCAACCTACAGCTACAATATTAATAGGCGATCAAATGTTCCCGAAAATTCAGATGAGTCAATCCCCCGTCACCGATTCCCTAGAAATTATCCTGACAAATATCACGGAAAAATTAGTATAGTAAATTCGTAGGTCGGGTTGAGGCAACGAAACCCGACATAAATCCTCTAAATACGGTTATTAAAAGCTGATTATTTATTGCCCCTTTTGCCGTTCCTCATAAGTAGGGTTTGCCGCAAAAAGTACGGGCGAAGCATTCGGATAGAAAATCTTTGGTTTCACCGATAGGTTATTGCCCGAATGCTTCGCCCCTCTGAGTAACGCACAGAAAACGGGTTTCTCCGAGAAACCCGTTTTCTACTCATGCACTCATGCAAAAAGATGTTTTTTCATTAAAAAAAACTCGATCGCAATTATACGATCGAGTCGAGAAAAAATAGACTAATTACTAATAGTCGAAATCTCCACCGCCGCCGGGAGCAGCGGCTTTTTCTTTTTCGGGTTTATCCACCACAATACACTCGGTAGTTAAAACCATACCGGCAATAGAAGCGGCATTTTGTAGGGCAGAACGAGTCACTTTCGCGGGGTCAACGATACCCGCCTCAAACATATCGGAGAACTCACCGGTAGCGGCATTATAACCGACATTAAAGGGCTTTTCTTTCACCCGTTCGGCAATAACTGCACCGTTTTGGCCGGCATTTTCAGCGATCCGTTTTAAGGGAGCAGCAATGGCGCGAGAAACGATTAAAGCACCGGTTAATTCTTCATGGTGTAGGGTTTCTTTAGCCCAAGTTTCCAATTGGGGAGCCAGGTGAGCTAAAGTAGTACCACCCCCGGGGACGATACCTTCTTCTACGGCTGCTTTAGTGGCGTTAATTGCGTCTTCTAAGCGCAATTTGCGGTCTTTCATTTCCGTTTCCGTAGCGGCACCGACTTTAATCACTGCCACACCCCCGGCTAATTTAGCCAGACGTTCTTGCAGTTTTTCTTTATCGTAGGAGGAATCGGTTTCCTCAATTTGACGGCGAATTTGCTCACAACGGGTTTTCACTGCCACGTCGTTGCCTTCGGCGACGATGGTGGTAGTATCTTTGTTCATGGTGATACGGCGGGCCGTACCTAAGCTGTCAATTTTGGTGGTTTCCAGTTTTAAACCCGCATCTTCGCTGATTACTTGACCACCGGTTAAAACGGCGATATCTTCTAACATCGCTTTTCTGCGATCGCCAAATCCAGGGGCTTTCACCGCAGTGACGTTAAGAACACCGCGCAGACGGTTAACCACTAGGGTTGCCAAAGCTTCTTTTTCAATGTCTTCGGCGATAATTACTAGGGGTTTACCTTGACGGGCCACTTGTTCGAGAATAGGAACCAAATCTTGCACTAAACCGATTTTTTTGTCGGTAATCAGAATAGCGGGATCTTCAAAAACGCATTCCATGCGTTCGGTGTCGGTGACAAAGTAGGGAGAGATATAACCTTTGTCAAAACGCATCCCTTCGGTGATTTCTAGTTCGGTGGTCATCGATTTCCCTTCTTCTAGGGAAATTACGCCTTCTTTACCGACTTTATCCATGGCCGAGGCGATCATTTGACCGACTTCATCATCGTTACCGGCAGAGATAGCGCCCACTTGTGCGATCGCTTTGGAATCTTCTACGGGTTTCGCGTGTTTGGCGATTTGACTGACGAGGAAATCGGCAGCTTTATCGATCCCTTTTTTCAGAGAAATCGGGTTAGCACCAGCAGCGACGTTGCGTAAACCTTCTTTAACGATAGCGTGGGCGAGAACGGTGGCGGTAGTTGTACCATCACCCGCTACATCGTTGGTTTTTGAGGCGGCTTGGCGAATTAAAGCCACACCGGTGTTCTCGATATGGTCTTCCAGTTCGATTTCTTTAGCGATGGTGATGCCATCATTGACGATTTGGGGTGCGCCAAATTTCTTTTCGAGGACGACGTTACGACCTTTGGGACCAAGGGTGACGGCTACCGCTTCGGCCAGGAGATCCATGCCTTTTTCTAGGGCCCGACGAGCATCTTCGTTGTAGATAATAGATTTAGCCATAATGTATCGTTATTCGTGCAAAATAGGGGTTTTCAAGGGTAGATGATTAGGAAACGGACGCGAGAATGTCTTTTTCGGAGAGGAGAACGTACTCTTCGCCACCAAGTTTGATATCGGTTCCAGCATATTTGGAGTAGAGAACTTTGTCACCCACACCCACTTCCACAGGGGTGCGGCTACCGTCATCGTTGCGTTTGCCAGCGCCGACGGCCACGACTTCCCCGATTTGGGGTTTTTCTTTAGCGGCATCGGGAAGGAAAATGCCACCGGCGGTTTTTTCTTCGCTGGGGCTAACTTTAACGAAAACTCGATCGCCTAGGGGTTTAACAGTTGTTACGTTGATGCTGACTGCAGCCATGGAATATCCTCCGTTTGTCTTGTATTTGGGTAAGTGCCTTTTTCAGATTAGCACTCTTACCTTCCGAGTGCTAATTTACCGAAATAGAAGGCCCCCTGACAACGGCTCGATCGGTACGGGTTCCCGAACTATGGTGTTAAGCTAGGGTTTGCTGAAAAAGTTTGTTGGTGGGGTTAGGGACTTGCGTGGGAATAATATCCCAGCCAGAAAATCGCTCTGTAGAAGAACCAGACCAGCCAGATGGCGCATTATCAAAGCGCAAGTCCCTAACACCTCGAAGGCTCTCCCCCTACTTAGGGTGATCAGCAAACCTGAGCGATCGGAGGGCGCAAGCATTGCGCCCCTACAGTAACGGATTTTGTCCACAATGTAGGGGCGAACTGCGTT
>NZ_JADBVM010000325.1:0-10277 GCF_020244875.1 Microcystis sp. M44BS1 | reverse complement strand
TGTGCCTTTTCCTTCATATAATGGTTTGTCTTTAATCACCATGACATCAGGATAAGTATAAAAGCGATATCTTGGCATCCATAACCGTACATCACTCATAAAAGCCCAATAATCTTGATTGTTAATCTTAGTCGGAAAATTTTTATAAAAATTACCAGCAATCAGATTATGATTGATTGTTGCTCCCGTCATAGGAATAATATCTCCATCTAGATATTCATTTTTGTATTCTGCTGTTTCTTCTAGCTGACAGTATTCTTCAGGTGTGTAATAGCGTTTTTCGATTTGAACTTGCATACTAACCTCCCTTATCTTGGTTAAATTGCCATTCAATAGCAACTTTAATATTAGCTTGTGCTGAATCTTTTGTCAGCAAAGGAATCACCGTTTTACCCTCAACTTGTAACCCAAATTCTAAAGTAACTTTACTGGGTGGATTGGATCGGGAAATCATGATAAGCTCATCTAAAAATATAGCAAATTATACAGACATCTAAGACAAGTAATAGAGTGTAGGCAAGGCACATGAGCCTTTCTTGTCTGAATCTGGCTGCTAATCTAAGAATAAGCGGTTTAAATGCGTCTTAGCTTATTAGCATTTCTTGTCTAATTCCCTGTTTCCGCCGAAAAGCGATCGCTAGTTGTCCAATTTAACTTGACTCGAGTGTATAACAGCCATTTCCCCACACAGATCCCTAGAGAGCGTTTCTCATAAAGATGAAGTATAAGCTAATTCGCTATCGACGATCGACTCCCACCTGAGCATTAAGATAACTGTTATCAGTAATTATGGGAAAATAAATCCCCATACCTTATTTCCTCGTGGCACAATAGAGACAAAGTATAAAAAACTTAACAATAAGGAGGGGTTCGATGGTTGCTACACCAGTCAAAACAAAACGTCTTACCGTGCAGGTGGCCAATCTCACCGCAGACATCACCGCTATTCGTTCCCTCGATTGGGATCGCGATCGCTTCGATATTGAATTCGGATTACAAAACGGGACGACTTATAACTCCTATCTGATTCGTGGGGAAAAAATCGCCCTTGTGGATACCTCTCACGAAAAATTCCGTCAACTATATTTTGATAGTCTCAACGGATTAATTAACCCGCAAGAAATCGATTATTTAATTATCAGTCATACCGAACCCGATCACAGTGGGTTAGTCAGAGATATATTGGAACTCGCTCCCAATATTACCGTCGTTGGGTCGAAAGTAGCAATTCAGTTTTTAGAGAATTTAGTTCATCATCCCTTTCAACGTCAACTGGTCAAAAATGGCGATCAGTTAGACCTAGGCAATGGTCACATTCTCGAATTTGTTAACGCTCCTAATTTACACTGGCCCGATACTATTTTTACCTACGATCATGGTTCGGGAATTTTATTTACCTGTGATGCCTTCGGAATGCACTACTGTTCCGATGATCTTTACGATGAACAATTAAGTGCTATTGAACCAGATTATCGCTTCTATTATGAATGTTTAATGGCTCCTAATGCTCGTTCCGTACTAGCGGCGATGAAACGGATGGAACCCCTAGGTAATATTAATCTCGTGGCTAATGGTCATGGACCATTATTAAAACATAATGTTACTGAATTATTGACCCGTTATCGTGATTGGAGTCAGGCACAAACTAAGGCAGAAAAAACCGTCGCTGTTTTCTATATTTCCGATTATGGTTATAGTGATCGCCTCTGTCAATCGATTGCCAAAGGTATTACTAAAACTGGTTTGACTGTAGAAACTTTAGATCTGAAATCCGCCGATCCCCAAGAGGTAAAAGAATTAGCTTCTTCTGCGGTGGGAATCGTCATCGGTACTCCCCCCGTTTCTGGTATTAATGCCCAAGAAATTACGGGTAATTTAGGCACAATTCTCGCCTCGGTTAACCCCAAACAATATATCGGAATGTTTGAATCTCAAGGGGGTGATGATGAATCAATTTTACCTCTATTTAATAAGTTTCTTGAAGTTGGTTTAACCAAAGCTTTTGATCCCATTCGTAGCTCGGAAACTCCTAACGAGAGTCTCTATCAACGCTGTGAAGAAGCGGGGACAGACATGGGACAACTATTAACCCAAGAGGTAAAAATTAAACAAAGAAAATCCCTCGATACTGACCTTGATAAAGCCATCGGACGGATTAGCAGTGGTCTATATATTATTACCACCAAGAAAGGAGACAGAAGCGGGGCAATGGTCGCTTCTTGGGTGACGCAAGCAAGTTTTGATCCTCCCGGTTTTACCGTTGCTGTGGCCAAAGATCGGGCGATCGAGTCTTTAATGCAAGTGGGGGATCAATTCATTTTAAATATTCTGGAAGAAGGCAATTATCAAACCCTGATGAAACACTTTTTAAAACGTTTCGGACCTGGGGAAGATCGTTTTGCAGGAGTCAATACTCGCACCGCTAATAATGGTTCCCCAATTTTAGCCGATGCTCTCGCTTATTTAGAATGTGAGGTAGTTAGTCGCATGGAATGTGCTGACCACTGGATTGTTTACAATAAAGTCACCGATGGTCGCGTTTCTAAACCTGATAGTTTAACGGCCGTTCACCATCGCAAAGTCGGTAATTATTATTAGGATTCTTGCTTGATTTGACTGGTTGAGAAAATACAGATCAAGATGCTTGCTCTCAGCTTTTGAGATGGTTCACCCTCTCAACCAGTTAGTCATACTAAATCCGTTGATTATAGGCTACATATCAGGAGAGGCAATAGGCAAAAGGCAACTCCCCCCGACGTCGGGGGGGTTGGAGCAATAGATAATCAGTTTTTAATAACCGGATTTAGTATCACATCTGATCACTGATTACTTACCCACTGATAACTGATAACTGATAACTGATAACTGATAACTGATCACTGTTCCTATGGACTAATACCCGCAGATTTAAGGGCCTTGTCCATTAAAATTACATGGGTACTGCTTTCCTGTCCCTCATTGGCAGGACGACGCTGAATATAACTGCCATCGGATTGTAATTCCCATGCTTGCCGGTTATCTGACAACATAATCCCGAGAATTTCTTCTAGTTCCTTGGCGATCGCTGGTTCATCGATGGGTGTCACTGCTTCCACGCGACGACTCAGGTTCCGCGACATCCAATCGGCGCTACCAATATAAACCTCCTCCTGACCACCATTGTAGAAGTAAAAAATGCGGGAATGTTCCAAAAAGCGGCCGATAATGCTAATTACTCGGATATTTTCGCTTATTTCTGGCAATCCGGGCTGTAAACAACAGATGCCGCGAATAATCAAGTCAATCTGCACACCGGCACGAGAAGCGGCGTATAAGGCTTCTATAATCGGTTTATCCACAAGAGCGTTCATTTTTGCGACAATGCGACCCGTACCGCCATTTTTACAGTTTTTGGCCTCGCGATCGATCATTGCTAACATCCGTTTTCGCAAACTCACCGGAGCAATTAAAAGTTTGCGGTAGGATTGCTGACGGGAGTATCCAGTCAGAAAGTTAAATAAATCGGTGATATCTGCTCCTAAATCCTCGCGACAGCTAAATAAACCCAAATCAGTGTATAATTTAGCAGTTTTTGGGTTATAATTGCCCGTGCCAATATGGAAATAACGACGGATTTTATCCCCTTCTTTTCTGACCACGAGAACCACTTTTGTGTGGGTTTTTAGACCAACTAAGCCATAAACAACGTGAACTCCGGCTTGTTCGAGCTTTTTCGCCCAACTAATGTTATTTTCCTCATCAAAGCGAGCTTTTAGTTCCACTAACGCTGCTACCTGTTTACCATTTTCCGCGGCTGCAATCAGGGAATTGACAATCGGGGAATCTCCGGAAGTACGATACAAAGTCATTTTAATCGCTAAAACATGGGCATCATAGGCCGCCTGGGCGATAAACTGTTGTACTGAGGCACTAAAGGAATGGTAGGGGTGATGAACGAGAATATCGTTATTGCGAATTAAAGTAAAAATATCTTCGCCATCCTGTTCTAAAATGCCGTCTTCGTTACCGTCAACTATTTCTCGCAATCCCTGTAAAACCGGTGGAGTGACGGCATTCCAAGGGGGATCTTTCAGTTCGGGACAGGGTAAAGACAGAAAATAAAATAAATCTTTGTGTCCTAGCAGTCCATCCACATCGTAAACATCGATCTCCTCAAGTCCCAGATCGCGCATGATCCGGTCTTTAATATTGCTAGGAGTAGAACTGTGGATTTCCAGACGTACTGCCGATTTACCGATGCGGCGCTTGCGTACTTCTTCCTCGATCGCTAATAATAAATCATCGGCCTCATCTTCTTCAACGGAGATGTCAGCATTGCGCGTCACCCGAAAAGGATAACATTCTTGGATGATCATGCCGGGGAAAAGTGCCTCTAAATTGTGCATTACCACCTGTTCAAGGGGTACTCCCGTCCAAATCGAAGCTTTTCCGTCTTGGTGGCGTAATTCTTTGGATAATGCCAGAAAACGGGGGAAAACCTGCGGCACTTTCACCCTGGCAAATAGTTCTTTATCGGTGTCGGGATCGCGAACGACTACGGCTAAATTGAGACTAAGATTAGAAATATAGGGAAAAGGATGACTAGGATCCACCGCTAGAGGAGTTAAAACGGGGAAAATATTTTGTTCAAAGTAATCGTGGAGATAATTGCGCTGTTCTTGATGTAAATCCACATAGTTAATCAGATGAATTCCCTGTTCCACTAAGAGATTTTTTAGGGTGTGTTCAAAAAGACGATCCTGCTGTTGTACAAGGGGACGCAGACGTTTACTGATCTCGATTAGCTGTTCCGAGGCAGTCCGGCCATCGGCACTTAAAACGGCTACATTTGCCTCTACCTGTTGTTTAAGCACTGCCACCCGTACCATAAAAAATTCGTCGAGATTGGCACAAAAAATGGCGGTAAATTTTAATCTTTCCAGTAGGGGAGTCCGAGGATCAAGTGCTTCATAAAGCACGCGACGATTAAATTCTAACCAGCTTAATTCTCGGTTAAAGTAATATTGCGAATCTTTAAGATCGATTGCAGAAGTTACGGTAGGAGCTTTAGTCATAGAGTCTAATATCCAAATAGTAGATTAAACAGTTAGAAACAAGCCACTTCAGCCTAAATTTGACTATTTTGGGCGTTTTTTAGGCTATATTGCCCCAGATTAACCAAAGTTACCCCGATTATCTTGGATGCTAGTCCTACTGATTCTAGCCTGACTGGGGAAAAAATCAATTTATTAAAAGGTTAAGAAATCAATCCCGACAGATCAAGGTTAAATTAATCTTTCAGTGAAATTAGAGTGCCAGTAAGAACAATAGGCATAATTTGCTGAGAATATCGTCTTTAAAGCCCAGCTTTGATTATAACACAAAGTCGAGCCGAGCCGATTTGTTAAATATAGCGTTTCCAACTTCAGGCAATAAACCGAATCAGAATATTTGATAAGGATGATGATTAGATTGCCAATTAATCATTAGTGTATATAGGGATTGCTGAAAAAGTACGGGCGAAGCATTCGGGCAATAACCTATCGGTGAAACCGTAGATTTTCTATCCGAATGCTTCGCCCCTACAGGACGCGGGCCGATGAAGTGCCTACATTTCACATTTATTCAGCAAGCCCTAATTAATTCGTCAATATTTATTGACAGCTTCTCTTTGTCAATCAACTTACTAAACTTTAATCCTTAAAACTTTAAATCCAACTTATTTGTCTTAAAGTCCAGAAAACGGGTTTCTAAATAGTTTCTTGAAGAAACCCGTTTTCTAGGTGACTTAATGCTTCTTTCCAGGGTTCATCATAATTGGCGGTTGTTGGGTTCATTTGAGTTGTTTGCTTACTCGTAGGTGTAAAGCGCGATAGCGTAACGCACCGATTTAATAATAGAGTTGGTGCGTTACGGCGGCTTGTTAATTTTGGTTTTTTGACGGAATTGATGGCCGCCTAACGCACCCTACGCCTACTTAATTAAACAAAGAAATTACCCACTGGAATGTTCCCTAAAGCTGGTAAAGTGCCAGTAAATCCGGTGATATTTATTAATAAATCATTGCTGGATTGGAAGCCAGCCGTGCTATCATTAATAACGAGGTAAGTTCCGGCTATTGCACCGGTTGTTACTTGCACTAAGGCGGCACTATTAACCGCTAATTCTTGATTACCTGTAGTGGCTCCATTGGCATCAGTAAATACTTGATTGATTAAATTCTGTAAAGTGGTGACAGTGCTATCAGCAGCGCGACTGAAACTACTAGGCGCATTCATGGCAGTTCCACCTTGAGTTAATAAGTCGATTTTATCACTATTGATGGCAAAATCTGTGATACTATCGCTTGCGGATATGGTAGATTGACCAAATTGGAAGATGAAAGTATCTGCACCTAAACCACCGGTTAAATTATCAATTCCCGCACCTCCATTGATTTGATTATTGCCACTATTTCCGGTGATATTATTGTTACCAGCGTTACCTGTACCATTAATATTATTACTGCCAATTAGTCTCAGGTTTTCGACATTGTTGGGTAAGGTGCGAGTGAGACTGGTTTGCCAAGTATCAGTAATGATAACTTCTCCTATTCCTCCTTCGGGATTGATGGTAGCATTAACCGGATTGGAGAGGGTGACGGTGAAGACTTCATCGGCTTCGTTGAGGTTATCATTGAGGATGGGAATGCTAATAGTAGCGGTGGCAGTATTAGCAGCAATGGTGATAGTTCCAGTTTTGCTAGTGTAATCTACATCGACGGTAGCATCAATGGGTCCAGTGGTATAGTTGAAGCTAATTGGTTGCGGGTTGGGGTTATCAACTGTGACGGTGAGGATGGCATTATTATCTAAGCCTTCGACCACGGTAATATTATTGATGGAGAGTTGGGGAAAGTCGTCATTCGTAATTGTCCCCGTCACTGGGGTGGTGGTCCCAACTGTATAACCAGTACCCGCAGTAAGAGTTAAAGCAACAGTTTCATTACTTTCAATAGTTGTGTCAGCAGTCGGGTCAACTGTTACCGTCGCAGTGGATGAACCAGCAGCAAAGGTGACTGTATTGGTAGTCCCTGTACGAGTGTAATCGGTATTGAGAGTCGCTGTCCCTCCGAGGGTGTAATTGACTGTTAAAGGATTTGTTGTGGAACCTGTACGGGTGAAGGTATAAACCAGATTAGTTGTCCCGTCTTCAGTAACACTACTGGGAGAAACCGCAAGGGTAATACTGGGAGTGACAGGACCATTCGTAATCGTACCCGTCACTGGGGTGGTCGTACCTATCGTATAACCTGTCCCGGTCGCGAGGGTTAAAATAACAGTCTCATCGGGTTCAACTGTGGTATCAGGAGTCGGGTCAACGATTACAGTCGCGGTCGCTGAATTAGCAGCAAAGGTGACACTGGTGGGAATAGAAGCGTAATCGGTTCCATTGGTTGCTGTCCCCCCAACTGTATAGTTAACCGTTAAAGCATTTGTTGTTACACCAGTACGAGTGAAGGTGTAAACGAGATTAGCTGTCCCGTCTTCGGTAACACTACTAGGAGAAACCGCAAGCGTAATACTGGGAAGGGTGACATTCGTAATCGTACCCGTAACTGCGGTGGTCGTACCTACTGTATAACCTGTCCCGGTCGCGAGGGTTAAAATAACAGTCTCATCGGGTTCAACTGTGGTATCAGCAGTCGGGTCAACTGTTACCGTCGCAGTAGTAGAATTAGGCGCAAAGGTGACTGTATTGGTAGTCCCTGTACGAGTGTAGTCGGTATTAAGAGTAGCTGTCCCTCCGAGGGTGTAATTGACTGTTAAAGCATTTGTTGTTACACCAGTACGAGTGAAGGTATAGACTAAGTTGGTTGTTCCATCTTCTGTCACACTACTGGGAGAAACCGCAAGAGTGATACTGGGAGGAACAGGACTATTCGTAATCGTCCCCGTCACTGGGGTGGTCGTACCTACTGTATAACCTGTCCCGGTCGCAAGGGTTAAAATGACGGTTTCATCGGGTTCAACTATTGTGTCAGGAGTCGGGTCAACAGTCACAGTCGCAGTGGATGAACCGGCAGCAAAGGTGACTGTATTGGTAGTCCCTGTACGAGTGTAGTCGGTATTGAGAGTCGCTGTCCCTCCGAGGGTGTAATTAACCGTTAAAGGATTAGTTGTTACTCCGCTACGAGTGAAGGTATAAACCAGATTAGTTGTCCCATCTTCGGTGACGCTTGCGGGACTGATAGCCAGGGTAATAGGGTTAATTACTTGGGTAGAAGTTTTAGGTGCAGTAGTAGCAGTTTGTTCGTTGCCTGCATTATCAGTAGCTAAACTATAGAAAGTATAAGTGCTACCTACTACGCCAGTATAGACAGCAGAGGTTGTAGTTACGTTTGTTTGCCATTGAGTAAAAGACCCACCGTTAACAGATACAAAAACATCATAGTCTCTAATCCCACTGGGATCTGTTGCACTCCAAGTCACATTAATATTATTACCTACAGTAGTTGCTGGTAAACTACCAACACCCCCAGTTGGTGGGGTAATATCTAATTGAGCCGCTTCACCGGAACCAAACCGGGTAATTGTTGTATAGGTAGTAGATTGTCCTGGTGCTAAGGAAAAAACGTTTCTCAAGGCGAGTGCGACATCGTACTCGGAACCAGCATCAATAAATTGGTCAGAATTGCTATCACCTTGGATGATAGTATTCCGCAAGCTATTTCCTGCTAGAACATTAGAGCGAAGGCTACTAAACCCATCTAATTCCCAACGGTTTGTAGTGGGGATAGTACCGCCAATATCACTAATTCCGAAGAAAGTTGTATCTGTCTGACCAGTTCCACCTGCGTCAGTTTCAAACAGAATTTCTTGCCCATTTTGAACAATTCTTCCGCCCCCATCTATTAGAGTACCATCAAAGTTTAAATCTCCATCAACATAGCGCACTAAATCAAAATTGATTGTTTGCGTTATACTATTAGTAATAGTATAAACCTGATCTAACCGACTTCCTGTTCTAATTGCAGTGTTATTAAATGTATCTTGAACAGTTTGTTTAAGTTGAAACTGTAATCCGCCAATCGTGAAAGTGCTGTTTGCGTTGGTACTATTGACACTGGTAAATACCTCATTATTACTAGCTGATGGTGCTAACTCGGTACGCGCTCCAGTTGAACCATTAGTAATAATACCTAAAGCCACAAAAGAACGGAAAGTTGTGCTAGAGGAAGTTTTACTGCCAATAGGATCATAAAAAGCACTCTGTCCTCCAACACTATTACTACCAAAGCGCCCGAACTCATCTACTGTAACTACTAAACCACCGTCACCAGTAGCAGTTTGAAGGTTGTTTGTATTTTGTTCAACTGTAATTATTTGACCATTTAAATGAATTATCCCTGAATCATCCTCAGCTTGTAATACCTGTAAAGTCCCAACATCAATACTGTTACCTTGAACCAACTCTGCAAAAATTGCCCCCTCATCTCCGGCGCTATCCACCTGATTAATTTGAGCATCCACATAATGCCCAATTTCTTCTAAAATTACATTAACTATCGTTGCTGAGGAAGCCGTATTTAAAAAAGATGCTGATAGATAAATCTTATTCGTACTGCTGGAATATGCACCATTCGCAGTTCCCAAAACCTCATCACTGAGTACCTCAATCGGGGGAATTTGACTAAAATTTCGACTTTGCCACTGTTGTCGTAATTGCGTCGCCTTAACCACATCATAACTTGTGCCAAAAGCAGTTTCTAAATTTGCCCAAAAACCATCAGATTGAGCGAAATCGAATAAAATATCGTCAACAGCAGGAATAATCGCCAAAAGAGAGAGAGTCATGACAGTAACAGCAAAAGTTTATTGCTAACAATTTTGGCACAACAAGCGCGAATTTTTCAAGACCTCTTTAACATAGATTAACATTTATTACAAGAAACCGGGTTTCTCAAAGGAACAAGAAACCGGGTTTCTCAAAGAAACCCGGTTTCTAAATAGGTTCTCAAAGAAACCCGGTTTCTAAATAGGTTCTCAAAGAAAACGGGTTTTTCAAAGAGTTTCTCAAAGAAACCCGTTTTCTAGATATTGATTTTAGCCAAAGACTGCTTAAATTCTGCGAGAGAATGAGCGGTAGCTGCTAATTTTAGTAGCTCTTCTAAGATAGTAGGGTTAGTCATTTTGCCGATTATCTCTTCAATTTCTGAAGAAATTTGTCCAAACCGCACAGTTAAAACTGTTTTTATGGCATCGCGGCTTTTTTCTAACGCTCCAATTTCCTTACCAATTTCCTTACCAATTTCCTTA
>NZ_JADBVM010000324.1:0-5634 GCF_020244875.1 Microcystis sp. M44BS1 | reverse complement strand
TTGAAAATTTTTGCCTCAAACCCTATCGGCGTAAGAACTTCAGGATTTTGTGTCCAGTAGTTCATTAGTATTTCATTGCTTTAACTCAGGCTCTGTAAGACTTTTAGCCATAGCTAGTATGTTTATACGGGGGAAGTCCAGGTATTTAGTGCGATCGCATTAGAACCCCTTTCATCCAGTGCGATCGCTATCTTCTTGTTAATTAAACTTTAAAATTGCGATCATTTTGGTTTTTGAAAGAGCGAGCGCCGTGCTAACCTAGTGGACAGAAAGTAATCTACAAGCTATCAGTTGAAGCCATGAGTGAAGCAGTTGTAACACTTCTTAGACAGTTCAAAAAACTTTCAGCCAGAGAAATATCTAAGTTCCTTGCTTTAATTCAACGATAATAAGTCTCCCTTACTGACTACAACCATTTTTATGCCAAAATATATATTTACTAACTATTTTGAAAATGATGTTTTAACAAAACGCCCTTACCTCAAAAAAGAATGGTGTATTTACGTTATCGAAAACCCTATTCGCTGTGAACCTCAAGAAGATAATCGTTTTCGCTTTTGGGCGCAGATAAAAGAATTTGGCGATCGATACCTGAGAGTCATTACTCTAGAAGATAAGCTGACTATCCACAACGCCTTTCCAGACCGGAGCTTTAGACCATGAAGATTAACTACTACCCAGAAACAGACTCCCTTTATATCCACCTTGCAGACAAATCCAGTGTTGATAGCCAAGAAATTTCAGAAGGAGTCGTTGCCGATTACGATGAATTAGGGAACCTAGTCGGTTTAGACATTGATAATGCCAGCAAAAAAGTGCAACTCGGTGAATTTATTATCAATCAACTCCCCCTCGTCCCCCTGAAGACATCTGCATAGGTTTAAGTAAATTAGGCAGAAATGAAGCGGCGATCGGCGTGTTACTCTAAATGATTTTTAGTGGCCACAACTTTTAACCCATTCCCTTAAGGATCTTCTCGACTTTGTGTGATAATTTTTGCTTATGGAATCGTGAAATGCTTACTGGGCAAGACTTTTAGGACTATTTTGCGGATATTCTATCAGTATAGACCTCGTTTCCACACAAAAACCAGAAGAGCCCCTTTTCAAAACACTTAAATCCAAATTGCGATGATCGCCTAAAATTGAGGTTTAATATAATCGTCCCAAACTTTAAGTAGATAGACAGCATCTTCATTTGAAATCCTTCCCAATTTAGCAAGCAGTAAGTTTTTTTCCAAGCAATCAAGACGAGATAAACGAACAGTAGAGGGAACCCTCAAACCACTATTGACCCAATCTTTTAATAACATATCTGTTTGTGTTCGGGGCATTGCTGAGGTTACAGCCGTTACAATAACGTCATCTCCGTCAACCCAAAGAATCAACACAGGTCTTTTTTTTGATGATGTACCATCAGTAAATAGAATTTTGGCAACCCAGAACTCACCTCCTTTAATAATCGTCATATAAACCTTCGTCTTCTGGGGCATAACTATTCAGAAAAGAAGAATGAAGGCGATCGCTAACTAAGGTTTTGGGCTGAATAGTAATCACCCACTTCCCTTTACCAATTCCTTGCACAATAGAACTGGGAAGATTGAGTTGCTCCCCTTCTTCAATTTCTACTTCAAAAGCTAATTTTAATAACTGATTTTTCATAAAGCAAAAGCACCTATAATATTGAAGATATTAGCACAGTGCGTAGAAGCATCAGCGATCGCCATCATCAAAAGTGAAAATGACTCGGCTTTGCAATCAAGCATAAGCTAACTGTTCCTGATCAGAAGCCCCAATCAGTCCTTCCTCTGAAGAGATTGTAACATCAATCCCTCGCATCCTTAAACCTTTGGCGATCGCCTTAGAAACCCTTTCATCCAGTACGATCGCTGATTGCGTAGGGTGCATCCCATGCAGCTTTTACCTTTTCAAAACACTTTAATCAATATTGCGATACGCCACGCTATGCTAACCCATTCTACCGCTATCAGCAATATTATTGCTTTCTTTGTTTTGCCCTTTCATAGGCAGGATCGTGTTCTGCAAAACTTAAAATTAAGACTCGTTTGGGACTGGATTTTTCATGAACTTGATAAACCAGACGATAACTAACACCATTTTAATCAATTTCAATCGCACGACACCCCTTCAACTTACCCATTAAATGATGACTAGGCCACCCCAAAGTGTGATAGGGGTCTATCGCTAGAAGTTTTTGATACTTGGTCTAACGAGCCTGCAATTCGGCAGGTAAACAAACTAAATCATTTTGGAAATCAGCCACCCATTGCACTAAATAATGATTTTTAGTAGCCACAACTTTTAACCCATTCCCTTAACTCATCCTCATCAATTTCCTCATCTGCTTCAACCCCAGTTATCCATTCCTGCGGATCACCTAAATTTTCCAATCTCTTAATGGCTAAAGCTTCTGCTGATGATATTGCAGGGTCATATTCCAGAATAACAATAACCTCTACTTTTCTCCCAGGGAAAAGCTGATCTGACTGAATTTCTAGACGACCATCTGACTGAACAAAAATTGTTTGACGAATCGCTTGAGTCATTAGTAACCTCTTGGCTTTTGCTGATGTTAATGTAAGCTAAAATTTACCTTCAGTCATCAAACCCAATGTTTTTTAGACTGAGTATGCTATCTAATCAAGTCTTTTTACTCTTGAATACGACATATTTTTCTAATATTACGTTACACCATGCCGACCAATCTTGCCGTTGCTTGAACTGTCAAAACAGTGCGATCGCTGATCGCGGAGGGTGCGTCCCATTATCCCACTAATCGAAAAGCAGCATCAATCGGCAATTGTAACGGTAAGGATTGATTCCAGCGTTTCGAGAAAAATAAAATCTCCAAATTCTCAATCTCCCCAGAAGTCGGATTTAGACGAGCGACAATTTCATCCCCAATCTCCTCCGACTCTTGATCTGCATAAGGAGAACAGACATCTACATAAAGAATATCTCCCGTCGGGTCATAGCGAAAAGTTAGATTTTTTTCCATACCATTATTCCCCCTGTAATTTTTCGGGCTGTGTATATGGTCACGATCCAATGACGACTAAGAGCAGATTGGGAAACCACCACCACAATTAAAAATCGTCCCGTCCGAATCGTTGAAAACCACTTAGAAAATAACAACGCCTTTTCATCGCGATCGCTAGAACGAATTAAATCTGGATCAGCTAAAGTCTGGGCTAATTGCTCCTCATAATCGGGTAATGTCCCTGGATGGCGATCAATAATATGCTGTTCTCGCTCATCGGTTAATTCAACCTCTACCCCCAAATAACCACAGAAAAAAGACCTTGCCAAATTTTATTCATGTCTCCAAAACTGATCTTAAATTTAAAAACCAAAACTTAATCACCGGTGATCGCAGCTTCCAATACCAGAGACAGGAAACGTGAAAACAACTCAGCCTTGCGACAAAGCATAAGCTAACTGTTCCTCATCAGAAGCCCCAATCAGTCCTTCCTCTGAAGAGATTGTAACATCAATCCCTCCCATTCTTAAACCTTTGGTGATCGCCTTAGAAACACTTTCATCCAGTGCGATCACTATCTTCTTGTTAATTAAACTTTCAAACTGCGATTATTTTAGCCTTGGCAACGGCGAGCGCCATGTTACCCCAATGGATAGAAAATAGTCTAGGAGCTATCAGTTAAAGCTATGAGTGAAGCAGTTGTCACACTTCTCAGTGCGATCGCTGATCGTCTAGGATGGTTGGCGTTGCTGAATCAAGGTATGAATGACAACCTTGCACCCATCCAAAAGTTAGTTTGGGTCTAGGTTTTAAAAATCCCACAAAAGAAGATTCATATCTCAAATCAGCAACGCCCCGGATGGTTTAGCATAGTGTAACCCGTCAAAAACGTTGATGACTAAGGCAAGTATTTTTTAGTATTGCAAAATTTTCTAAATTTTGCGGTCGCGGTTTGATTGTTGATGGTTGATAAGGGGCGTTTTTCAAAACAATTTGCCTTGAAAACTCAATGCTAAAATGAAATTAAGTCAACAAAAATCTAATGCCTGATTTTCAGACCTTTATCGGTATCCTTACCACCCTATTCGTCTTTTTAACAGGAATAATCCTCAACTATGACTCAATCCAACTCGGCAACGAACAAATTATCATCCCCCAATGGTTCGGACTTCTCTTCGCAGGGATTACTTTCAGCCTTGTTACATTGGATCAAATCCTACGGGGGCTTGTCCGACTTGAAAAAACAGAACGAGAAACTCGCCGAACTCGAATCGAAACTCGATACCGTACTGCAATCATCCGATTCCAACTTAACCCCAACAACTTCCACAGAAACCAACTAGCAGATATTTTAGCCCTACTTGAAGAATACCGAGATACACTTTAGTGCAATTCTTGAGGGCGATCGCCGATCTTGTCGGAGGTCAGTGCGATCGCTATCTTCTTGTTAATTAAACTTTCCAACAGTGCGATCGCCTACGCCAACCCATCCTACAATTGCTTGAACTATCCAAACAGATTAGAAAGGCGGTAACTGAAAATGACCAGCGACAATCCCAGGAACGGTAATATCCTCATCCAATTCTTCCCACCGTAGAGCATAGCCATTTACCTCAACCTTAACCGCCGCCAATTGCTCATTCGTTGCTTGTTTCAAAATATGGAAGCGGTCGCCAGGAAAACCGATAATAGGTCCATCACTGAGTTCAACGTATATCATGCGTTCTTCTGCCCAGGCTCGAATGGCGGCAGGCTCAACAGTCATTATAGGATTAATGTTTGTGGAAATCACGATAAGCACTCCTTAAAAGGTCTTGATTTTTATAAACTAGCCTCTCTAGTTCCCGTAGCTCATGGGAAGGAATACCACGATTGGAAGCTAAAATGATTATCGGTTCAAGCCCAAATTTACATTCACCATCAGGAGAACGTACCTGAATATGTGGCGGTTCGGAACCTTCATCGGAATAGAAGTGAAACCGAAAATGTCCAATTCTAATGACCGTTGCCATTCAGTGAAATTCGTAATCATTGAGAGTTGCTGGTTCTTTATTCTAGTCGGAAATTGTGGCGATCATTGTCGCACCCCAATCAGACCGATAAGGACTTTCAGAGCGATCGCCAATCCTATAGGGTGCAATTAACGCACCCTTTTATTTTTATTGTCCTATTTGCGTTCTTTATCGAAAGCCTCAATTAATAATATAGGACTTACGCATTGACAGGATCGACCAAATATGAGGTATGGGTTTCGGGCATTTTAACGTGAGGCTCTTCTCGACTTTGTGTGATAATTTTTGCTTATGGAATTGTGAAATGCTTATCGGGCAAGACTTTTAGGGCTATTTTGACGAAGAAACCATCAGTATAGACCTCGTTTCCACACAGAAACCAGAAGAGCCAACGTGATTTTTTGATGACTTTTGAGCGATCGCTATCGATCAGAAGTTAATCGCCAAAAGTCTGAAACGACGGATTTTCCTTCATACACACCATGGTGAATTTGTACAGTGCGTAAGTCCTATAAACGTTATTGTAGGGGTAATTCATGAATTACCCCTACACCTATTACCTAGTCCAGTAGGGTGCGTTAGACGGCCAAAATTTCGGCTTTAACTTCAAGCTAACAATCCG
>NZ_JADBVM010000323.1:0-7004 GCF_020244875.1 Microcystis sp. M44BS1 | reverse complement strand
AGTAAGCCAGACAGGAGCCAGAAAAAGATATTTATCAGAAAAGTCATAATCAAGCTAGAGGTTTAAAGACTGAGCGGGTTCCAATTATTTTTATTAATAAATATTTTACACAATTCATACCAGGTAAGCAAGAGGGCTACGCCACTACTACCGAATCATTACCATTCGAGCCAATTATTTTTATTCATAAATATTTTACACAATTCATACCAGGTAAGCAAGAGGGCTACGCCACTACTACCAAATCATTACCCCCAACAAAGACCAATAACGCTCTGGGATAGTGAGTACGGATGCGCTCCCTTTGTTAAAGAAACAGCAAACATTAATGCAGATCAACTAATTCGGCTACGCCCTAATCGCTGTATTTATGCAGAACCTCCCCAATATCAAGGAAATGGGAGACCGAAAAAACCTGGTGAAAAAATGAAATTATCTGACCCAGAAACTTGGGCAGTTCCAGTAGAAATTATTGAGATTGATGACCCAACTTGGGGGGTCGTAAAAATTTCGAGATGGAATCGTTTTCATTTTGAACAATCGGCTGATTATCCCATGTCTATAATCTTGGTTCAACCTCAGGGGAAAAAACTCTCTCAAAGGTCTACTACACCAATGTGGTTGGCTTGGATAGGAGAAGAAGAAATATGCTCAATCGACCTGTGGAAATTGTATTTAAGACGCTTTCTCCTTGAGCATTGGAATCGTTGTATGAAGCAAAGATTACACTGGACTTTACCTAAACTAGGAACCACTGAGAAGGGTCAAAGGTGGAGTGATTTAATCCCTATTATGACATGGCAATTATGGTGAGCTTCGTGAGATTATAGAAGATAATCCCTTACCTTGGCAAAAGCCTTTACCTGTGGAGAAATTAACCCCTGGAAGAGTGGCAAAAAGCTTTTTGGGACTTTTGGTCGAGATAGGCACACCCGCCAAACCGCCAAAACCCAGAGGAAAGTCCCCAGGTTGGGAGAAGGGAAAAAAACGTCACAAAAAAACTCGTTATCCGACGGTGAAAAAGACAGTTACTCGACAGAAAAAAGAGACAAAAGAGGTAGCTTAAAACAAGAATTGATCATATTTCTGACTATTCTTAGCTTTCTGACAGGCTAAGACAAATTTTAATGTGCTTCCCCCGACATCAAACGGTACAGTCTAGTCTAAACTCCAGATTCTAGCATATATTTTGTAAACGATGCTCATATTTAACAGTAAAGCCGTCGTAGAACGACGGGGTTTCAGACCCAAAATTTTCGATGAACAGAGACATCATTACTGGAATGGACGGCGAGATTTATGCCAGACGCGATCTGAGTCGGGAGTGGGGCGGGGCGATCGATCTGGGAACGGCGAGGACAGGAAAAAGTTTCGGCGTTGACGGACACTTAGGGGAAACTAATTGCCTCGGCGTTTGGGATAGTGTGGACAGACTCAGATTCAGGACTTCGCATAACCTTCGTCTGGAACTCGCCACCGACCCCAAGGTGATCACCGAGTTGGTCCGATTCGATAGTAAGGGTGTCGCCACCGTCGTCGGTTCGGTTGAATACGGCGCTCGATTATCCTTGAATTTAACACCGGGTCGCTACGGCCTCAGTTTCTTTGTCGAGGGAGATTTGATTTCTTATCAAGTTAATGCCAGTTTCATTAGAACTCTTGCAAATTAATTATATGTTATAATTGTGGTTTAACTAATTTTCCCCAAAAAAATAGTTGATTAGTGCATTTGTTCTGAATGAAAACCTGAAGTTTAACTTTTAACCCAAAACTCTTTAGATATGCTTTAATTTGGTTGTCAAAACCTCTTTATTTAAGCAGCACAAACTATCTCAATTATAAAAATTGAGAATAAATTCTCCTTGACTTGATTAATGTTTGGCAACTTTTAATAAGTTGCTATACCTATCCCTAACTCATAGTTATAAATAGCCGCCAACAGGTTAACTCTTAAACTATATCTTCGACGACGATTCCGATATTTACAGGATAAGATTTTAAAGATTTTGAGTTTCCTATTTATAGTTTCAATGATAATCCTTTCTTTGGCTAAAGCCTTGTTATAACCCTTCTCTAACTCTGTTAATTTTCTATTTTTCGGTTTCTTTTTCGGTGTATAACTATTACTATGGTATGCAGCTATTCCCTGATAACCACTGTCTTCTCTGCTAGTAGTTAAAGGATGAAAACGAATTCGACTTTTTTTAAATAAACTAAAATCATGACCTCTACCTTTCCCACAAAAGACACAGATAATTTCCCTGGTATTTTTATCAGCTACTAATTGGGATTTTCAAGTATGATAACCTCTTTTACCCCCCAAAAAATCTTTCTGTTTCTTTTGGGGGTGTTCAATGGGAGTTTCCGTTACATCCATTACCGTTACGACCGGTATCTCTGCTTGATTTAGTAGAGATTTTTTTCCTTTTAAACGGAAGTTTCCCGATTGTCAAAGCATTTTTTCCGTCTTATTTACAATCAGACCTATAGTTTATTCTGATAGTTTACCGCTTGTACCAATGTGAAAATATGTTCTATATTCTCGCCAATATTCTAACGTTACTAAAACTTGTTCTTCTATAGATAGTTTAGGTTTCGGTCTCCTTTTAGATGGCTTCGGCGTGAGCGCATCCGAACGCTGAATTAGAGTCGGCTTCAACACTTTTTACTGATTCTACCATCTTTCTGTATGTTTGTTTATACACACCGAAACGGCGTTTGAATTGTTCATCTGATAAGTTTTGATAATCCATATTTTTGCTAATAAACATAGCAAAAGTATAGATGATTTCCTGACCTAAGATCACATTTTATTCTTTTTTCCACTTCCATCTAAAAATTGAGAAAAAAGCCAAACCCTCTATTATACAATAAAAAAATTAGGCAAGGGGTCTAGTGAAGTCGCTGGTTTCGCTCTAATCTTTACGGGGCAAGTCTTTCAACCGATTTTACTCCTTCACTCCCGAAAAATTGAGCGAACGATGAGTCCTGACTCGGAGAATACTGACTCGGAGAATACTGACAGCTTTCTTTTGCCTTTGGCCTTTTTACCTAAAATGTCGGATGAATGCCCCCGCTAAATTTTTCGACAAGACATCAACCTTTGCGGGGGATGAAATCCGACCAGGATATTAACTGCGAAGCACGATTTTAATACTACCATCTATGGGTAAACTGTGTTATATTTAAACTATCCAATGGTCGAGGATTAATCAATGCTAGTCGTAGAAGCCAAGTTAAAAAACGGGACAGCAGAACAATACCAAAGACTAGATGAAGCAATTAGGACATCTCAGTTTGTGCGTAACTCTTGTGTTCGTTATTGGATGGACAATCAAGGGACAACCCGCAATGATCTCCAAAAACTTTGCGCGGTACTAGCTAACAATAAAGAGACCCCTTGGGTTAATAAATTAAACTCTCAAGCTCGTCAATCGGCTGCTGATAGAGCCTGGCAATCAATTAATAGGTTTTACCAGAATTGTCATGCCAAGATACCAGGGGAAAAGGGTTTTCCTCGATTTAAAAAACATAGCCGTTCTGTTGAATACAAACTAACGGGCTACAAACTATCTGATGATAGACGTAAAATCAAGTTCACCGATGGCTTTAAAGCAGGAGAATTTGATTTATGGTGTAGTCAAAAAACCTTAGTTTATTATTCAGAGCAACAGATTAAACGGGTAAGAGTTGTTAGACGTGCTGACGGTTATTATTGTCAGTTTTTGATTGACGTAGAACGGCAAGAATACCATAAACCAACGGGACAAATAACAGGAATTGACTTAGGGTTAAAGGAATTTTATACCGATGCCCAAGGTAATACTGTAGAGAATCCACGTTATTTAAGCAAGTCAGAAAAACGACTAAAAAAAGCACAACGACGATTATCAAAACGATTTCGTCAAGGAAAGAAACAGTCCAAAAACTATCACAAGCAACGGATAAAAGTAGCTAGGCTTCATCTTAAAGTATCAAGACAACGTAAAGACAAAGCAATTAAAGACGCTTTGGCGTTAGTCCAGTCTAATGATCTGGTAGTTTATGAAGCTTTAAAGGTAAGAAACTTAGTCAAAAACCGTAAGCTTGCCAAGTCGATTTCCGATGCTTCTTGGTATCAATTCACTGAATGGTTGAATTATTTTGCCAAGATTTATCGGATTGTTTGTGTTGCTGTACCACCACATTTCACTTCTCAAGATTGTTCAGTTTGTGGGACGAGAGTTCAAAAAACCTTAAGCACTAGAACTCATCAATGTCCTAATTGTCAAACAGTCTTAGATAGGGATCATAATGCAGCCATAAATATTCTTAAAAAAGGGTTACAATATTTGGGCAATCATCTCAACGGTACTGTTGGGCAAACAGAAACCCCCCCTGCCCCCCCGACATCGGGGGGTTCGGGGGGGCAAGGGGGGGGGAGAGTCCGGTCTCTGGATTTTCAGTGGAGACATTGAGAATCTAAGCTGTCTCGTTGAACAAGGAATTTCCGATAGTGATAGGTCAAGAATCCCCCGTCACAGCGTAGCTTGACGGTGGGAGTATGTCAATTGCTATAAAGTAGGTTTATTGAAGAAGTGGAGGGAATCATCATCCTATGGCGATAATGACAAAATCATTTAGACAAAGACTGGCAGAGATTTTCGGGTTTGACCTGCGATCGCTGGCTTTATTTCGCATTGCCTTGGCGTTAGTGGTTTTAGTGGATTTATCGGTTCGTTTTAGCCAAGTAACTGCCCATTACAGCGAATTAGGGGTTTTACCCCTAGGAAGCTTATCGAAAGTTTCTGCTAGTCCTTTTTACTGGTCGATTTTTGCTCTCAGTGACTCGGTACTGGTGCAGAGTATCCTGTTTATTGTCGCTATAGCGATCGCATTATTGCTTTTAATTGGCTATCATACCCGTTTAGCCACGATCGCCACTTGGGCGCTAATCGTCTCTTTACATCATCGCAACCCCCTGTTACTATTTGCCGCCGATGACGTAATCCGGGCAGTATTATTCTGGGCGATGTTTTTACCCCTCGGTGCCTGTTATTCCGTGGAAAGTGCCTTAAACACCAATCCCAACCCCCTACCCAAGCGTGTGGTTTCGGCTGCCACGGTGGCTTTTATGATACAGGTGTGTTACATCTATATGTGGTCAGTGGTCTTTAAACTCAAAAGTGAGACTTGGTGGCCCGACGGTACAGCCGTTTATTACTCTCTTAGTTACGATCAATACGCTACCGCTTTCGGGAGTTTTTTACTGACTTTACCGCAGCAATTCCTCAAATTCCTGACAATTTCAGCCCTAGGCTTTGAATGGTTCGGTCCGCTATTGATGTTTGTTCCCTTTCGCAATAGTTTATTTAAAATAATCGCCGTAGTTTCCTTTATTTTCTTGCATACGGTTTTTGCACTGATTCTACATTTAGGGGTTTTCCCTTTCTTGAGTGTTACCTATTGGTTGCCGATCATCCCTAGCTTAGTCTGGGATTGGGGACAAAAACGGATAATAAACCCAGAAAGAGAAGGTTTAAGGATTAATTATGATCGAGATTGTGGATTTTGCAAGAAAGTTGTTCATCTTCTCCGCACTTTTCTCATTTTACCCGGCACTCCCCTGTTAGTCGCGCAGGATAACCCCTCAATATACGAGGATATGGTGGCCCAAAATTCTTGGGTGGTGGAAGATTGGCAGGGAAAACGTCGGTTTAAATGGTCAGCATTGGTTTATATTGTCAGTCTTTCGCCGATTTTCTGGTTTTTAGTGCCAATTTTGCGTTTACCGCCCCTCATGACCCTGGGAACGAGAATTTATGAGTGGATTGCCTCCCATCGTCGTTTTATGGGCAATTTCACCAAACCTCTCAAGTTTCGTCCCCTGACGATTAAATCCTCTTTACCTTTAAATATTTTGGTAATTTTCTTCTTCTTGTTGACCAGTATCTGGAATTTACGCAGTTTTGTCCGGCAATCGGCCATTAGAGGCGATTTAAATACACCTTTAATTCAATCCCTCGATCGCTTGCTCACCCGTCGTACTTTTAATACAATTGATATTCTGGCAAGAATAACTCGTTTAGACCAGTATTGGACTATTTTCTCCCCTAGTCCGCCCCGAGATGATGCTTGGTTTGTGGCAGTCAGTCAATTAGCCGATGGTTCCACGGTAGATTTATTTAGAGAAGGACAGCCGGTAATTTGGGATAAACCCACGGATAGCGATCGCAATCGTTTGTATAAAACCATGCAGTGGCGAGTGTATTTTATTAATCTTAATCGAGCTATTGGTCGGTCAGTTTATGGAGAGTTTGGTCAGTATCTCTGTCAAAACTGGAATCAGCAGCACGGTAGTGATCAACAGATTAAATCCCTGCAACTTTATATTATGCGGGAAAGGACTGTCCCCCCCGGAGAAAAACAGGGAATCAAAAAAGAACTACTCTGGCAGCAAAACTGTCTTTAATCAGTTATCAGTCATCAGTTATCAGTTATCAGTTATCAGTTATCAGTTATCAGTTATCAGTTATCAGTTATCAGTTATCAGTTATTAGTCAGATAAAAGTTATATGGCTCTTCGTTACTTGTTATGGTTCGATAGGGGGGCATAAATCGACTAAATCCTTATCTGGCAAGAGACTTAATTGATTAGTTCGCTCTAGAGCAAAAACAATTGACAAAAATCGCTAAATGCCTTTCTCTATAAGGGTTCCATCCCTTATAACCCCCGTCCATTGCATAACACAAACCGAAGAGCCAGTTATATGGCTAACTAATGCAATAAAAGACAAATAAAAATGGACAACTGATAGCTGATTGCCGATTGCTTATTTTTCCCTTTCCAACTAACCTAACTACCGCTCAACTTTAAACATCGCTAGGTAGTGATTCGGTAGTAGTGGTAAGCCATCTTGCTTATCTGGACTGAGTCGTGTAGAATATTTACTAATAAAAATAATTGCTTGATAAATGTTGGGGATTTGGTTTTTATGATTGCTATTTTTATCAATATCTTCTCT
>NZ_JADBVM010000322.1:0-5486 GCF_020244875.1 Microcystis sp. M44BS1 | reverse complement strand
GTTCGCCCAAAAGGTACATTATCAAAGCGCAAGTCCCTTAGTTCATCAGCTTGAATTTGCAGCGCAGCAGCAACATGAAGTGCATCCATCGCCGCTAAACCGTAAGTGCCAGCAATTTCATGACTCACTGCATCCTCCTCGACGTGCAGCAAGTTCTTGTTCTATTTCGTCTTCATTGAGCAGTTGCAATCCAGCTGCGATTGCTCGCTGTCGGATTTCCCATAACTTTTTGCTTAATGGTGTTTGGGGAATAAATTTAGCTTCTGGTGTTGTTTGTGACTCAGATTTAAGTATTTGAACAAATTGCCAAACTTTTTGTTGCTTTTCCGGAGTCAATTCTCGCCATTGTTCAAGTAGTTCTTCTTCTTTACCCATAAATACCTCGCTCTTAAATTACGCATTCCTCGAATCGTTGGCTGTCCAAGACATATTTGTGGATTAACTTTCGGCTCTTGTAGTATATATGTATGAGGGGAAGTTCAGGTATTTTAGGTGGGAATTGGTTCACCCGGACGCAAACTGAGTTGGTGATCCGTTTGACTTCGATTTCAACTCGGTTTAATTATTTTATCGTGTAAGATGGCGATCGCACTCTACTCCAAAGCCTCAATCGTGACTAGACCACCCTCGATCGCTTGAATCCGCAGATCGTAACCTCGCAATAGCTGCATCCCGATTAGTGGAAGTGTCTCTGATTCGTTGATGTAAATCTCACGATATTGCCCATCCCAAATCACGCGCCCGATGTAAACCTCAAACGTACAGAAAGTTCCGTCACCTAATGTGGCAATATCTCGGCCCTCCCAACTCAACCCCAATGTGGCAATTATGTCAGGCGGCAAAGTGAGAAAACCCGAAAATCCTGTATCAATTACAGCATCTACCATCTGCGCTGTCTTATTATTCGTGAGCGCGATCGATAAGGTCGCTTCACACCTTTGATTCACACGACCTTGCATCATTGCTTTGTTCTCAAACTCCTTGTACCAAAGTGATCGACTGCTAGATGTCCAATCCGAATAAACCAAGTCTGAGCATCAGGTACTCGTGCAGAGAGTTGTTTCGATGCTGTCACCAAATCATCGGCAACTTCAAACGCTCCGGTTTCAATGTCAATCGCCACAATTTTGCCGTAATTGCCTTCTTCAACTTGAGAGCGCACTTGGGATTCATAGAGTTCATTACCACGTCGGGCAAATTCTTTTTTGCTGTAGCGGGGTTGTCGAATTACCATATCCTTGACTTCGATTTCAACTCGGTTTAATTATTTTATCCTGTAACATGGCGAACGCACTTACAGCCGTCTGACTTGCGCTAAAGCCTCTTCGCCTGAAATTAGCTGAACAGAACTATTTCTCGCTTCATCTCTGCGTCCTTTAGCTTCAACAATCCACATCGACTCAATCGGAACTTTTTCCCTGTACATGACCACTATTGCACGAGTACAGCAAGAAAATTTAACCGGTCTATCTATTGCTGGATAAGGGTTTTCGGCTTTTGTAGTAAATATGTATGGGGGTAAATTCAGGTGTTTTAGGTGGGAATTGGTTCACCCGGACGCAAACTAGACCATTTACCAGTTTCCCGTAAAAAGCTGTCGCAACCCACCACATCCCATTCCATTTCGATATAATCTTCCTTGGTGCGAATGTTAACGTTAATAGAAGGGTTCTTCGCTTCAAAGTCCGGTGTCTCGGTGAGATGACGTTCCTGATGTTGTGTTTCTACGGCATGATAGGTGAGACAGCGATCAACAAAATAGCAGTTAATACAAATACACATAGGTTTAACTCTATAGGTCTTTTCCGTTAATCTAGCTCAGTCTCTCCCCAAATGGGGCCGGTCAAAATTATATTTTTGTAAATTTATCTTCTCGATGTCTTGTCAAAAAAACCTAGATAGTTTAGTTAAAGAAGTTTTTGCAATTAATCAGCAAGAATTGCCAAAAAATGCTTATTTAGTCGGTGGTGCTGTGCGAGACGCTTTATTAAACCGTCAGAAAGACTATATTGACCTAGATTTTGTAGTTCCTGAAAAAGCGATCGAAATTGCCCAAACTATTGCCCATCATTATAAAGCCGGTTTTGTGGTTTTAGATGCGGTTCGTCAAATTGCTCGCGTCGTTTTTCCGCAGGGTACGCTTGATTTCGCGCAACAGGAGGGAGAATCTCTAGAAATAGACCTAAAAAGACGGGATTTCACCGTTAATGCTCTCGCTTATAATCTCCAAACCCAAGAAATTTTCGATCCTTTAGGGGGATTAAAAGATTTAGGCTGCCAATCTCTGCGGATGATTTCCCGCGAAAATCTCCAAGATGATCCCCTAAGATTATTAAGGGCCTATCGACAAGCGGCTCAATTGGACTTTGAAATCGAACCCCATACCCGTGCAACTATTCGTTCTCTTGCCCCTTTATTGCGCCGTGTAGCCGCCGAAAGGGTACAATCCGAGTTAAATTATCTTTTGCTCAATTCCCGTGGCAATAAATGGCTAAAAAGTGCCTGGGAAGATGGCTTATTATCCCTCTGGTTGCGTCGGATTACCCCCGCAAAAATGGAGCGAGTTATGGGGGTGGAAGCGGCAGCGGGATTTTTAGAATCTTTGTCACGGGAAAAATTTATCTTTTCCCCTTCTCAGTTACAGTTGACAAAATTGGCTCTATTGGTATCGGATATTTTAGCAGAAGCGGAAAAAGAGTTAATCGATCTTAAGTATTCCCGTGGGGAAATTCGCACGGTAATCACGGTAATTAAGTCTTTACCTCCCCTCAAGGAAGCAGCTAATTTAAGTCTGCGGGAACAGTATTTTATTTATCTAAATACGGGAAAAGTATTTCCTATCTTTGCCCTTTTTGCTTTATCGATGGGGATTAACAAAAATATCGTCGCTTCTCTGTTGACTTCCTATCTCGATCCCGATAATATTATCGCCCATCCCCGACCTTTATTAAGGGGCGATGATTTAATTAACCATTTACACCTGAAACCCAGTCCGATTATCGGTAAGTTATTAACCGAGGTACAAATTGCCCAAATTGATGGCCAAGTTAAAGTTTTTCAAGAGGCGATCGATTTTGCTAAAAAGTTATTATAAGTGGTTGGTTATAATTAAATTAAAAATGGATTTTAGGTCTGATCCCCCCTTAATCCCCCCTTGATAAGGGGGGTGCCGATCCCCCCTTAATCCCCCCTTAATAAGGGGGGCATCTGATAATTTTTAATGCCTACCTACTTAAGTGGTTGAAGAACAGAGATGTGAGGCTCTGTTCCCTATTGATAACCGTCCCTGGGAACTAATTTTCTGAGCGAATTTTAAACAAAAACACGATGTTGCAGGGAAGGCATTTGTCGTCTCACTTGTTGCAGACGTTGGGGATTAATTTCGGCAATTGCCACCCCCACTTCTTCCCCCGCATCGGCTAAAACCACACCCCAAGGATCGATAATCATAGCGTGACCGTGGGTGTAACGGCGTTCATAATTATTGCCCGTTTGAGCGGGAGCTATTATATAACAAGTATTCTCGATCGCTCGCGCTTGTAACAAAACTTTCCAATGATCTTTCCCTGTAAAAGCTGTAAAGGCCGCGGGTACAAATAAAACATCGGCTCCTTGCCGCGATAAATAGCGATAGAGTTCAGGAAAACGCACATCATAGCAAATCGAGAGGCCAATTTTGCCCAAGCTATCGGAGCCATAAATTGGCGGTAAATCGATCCCTGCCATGACTGTACTCGATTCCTGATAGGTGTTACCATCCGGGACATTGACATCAAAGAGATGGACTTTTTGATAACGGGCTAATTCCGCACCGTTGCCATCGACTAAAATAGCGGTATTATAAGCTTTATCGGCAATACCCGTCACAGGCACGGGAAAACCACCCCCTAAAATGGTCACTTGAAACCGTTGGGCCATGGTGCGGAGGAATTTATCGGCTTTGAGAGCAATAGTCTCAGCCTGGGCGATTTTATCGGTTTCTGCCCCCATAAAGGCGAAATTTTCTGGTAAACCGATTAATTCCGCCCCTTTACCCACGGCAAGTTCGATCAATTCTTCAGCGGCAGCGAGATTTTTCTCTAAATCCGGCTGACTGGTCATTTGAATAGCGGCGGCGAGATAGGATTTCATGGGGGTTGAAGCTCTAGAATCAGATAATCTCTGTAAAATTAATCATAACCTTCGATTATATCCAATTTCAGATATTTTGTCACCCCATGAGTAAAATTGTTTTCTGTGACTTTGATGGCACTATCACCGCCGTGGAAACTTTTGCGGGTATGCTCAAAGAATTCGCCCCCGATTTATCAGCCCAAATTATGCCCCAAATGTACGCCCGTACTCTCAGTCTGCGCCGGGGTGTCCGTCAACTGCTAGAGTCGATACCGAGCCAAAAATACGCCGATATTCTCGCCTATGCCGAAAGCAAGCCAATTCGACCTGGATTAGCTGAATTTCTCGCTTTTTTACAGGAGCGAGCCATCCCTTTTATTATTATCTCCGGTGGTATCCAAGGCATGATTGAAACGGTCTTAAAACGGGAGGGACTATTAGATAAGGTGACGGCAATTTATGGGGTAAATCTTCATACTCAAGGGGAATATCTGCAAGTTCATTCCGATTGGGAAAATGAGACGGAATTAGTGGCTAAAGCCTTGATTATGGCCAAATATTCGGGAGTAGAAACTATTGCGATCGGTGATTCCGTTACCGATATTACTATGGCTAGAAGGGCCGATCTAGTTTTTGCCAGGGATCGTTTAATCGATTATCTGCAAGCGGAAAATCAACCCTATATTCCTTGGGATAACTTTTTTGAGATTCGTGAATATCTGTTATTGAGAGATTAGGGATTGGCTGTGATAAGTAATGGTTAGGATAGGCAAGGGGCAAGGGGTAGTGCAGTCTCATTCCCAAGCTCCGCCTGGGAATGATTTTTGAAGGCTCTGCCTTCTGTGAAGATTACTCAGGAGGCAGAGCCTCTCATTAAACATTTCTAGGCAGAGCCTAGAAACGAGAGGTTCTAACATCCAAGATCAACCCGTTAAAAGATTTTTTACTACCCTACTCTCAAGGGTAACAATAATTGTAAATTTTTGTAAATTTATGTTGGTTTAGGCTTGACAAAATCGGGGGGGGTAGAATCGCGTCATGGCTCTGTATCGTCATTGAGGAACTAACTGAAAATTTAGTGATTGGCAATTTTGAAAAAACCAGTCTTTCTCCCTTGCCAATGTCGCTTAATTCGAGATTTTTTCCTTTAAAGGACAGTCAGAACATTTGTTTGTTTATTTGTTTTGAGGAAAGTTTCTGGATATGAAAACTTCGATTGCAATTAAAAAACTGTGGCTCTTCCGAACTTGTCATGTAAAATTAAAGAAAAAACAGACAATTATTGCTGACCAATAAAACAATAATTTATCTTTAAAAGCTGACTATGCTTGCAATACAGCAATTTATTGGTTAAAATATAGACAGCCAAGACC
>NZ_JADBVM010000321.1:0-36817 GCF_020244875.1 Microcystis sp. M44BS1 | reverse complement strand
CCTAGCGTGGGGCGGTCCGGTAACATCGATGATCGCATATTCTGGATTAGAGGCGAAATTAGCCAGCGCCCACTGTTGAAAGAGATTTTTAGCATCGATAAAAGATGGCGATTCCGATTGTTGAGAGACTAAATGAGAGGCTACAGGGATAAAAAGCCCGTGCAGATAGTTTTTAACCGCATTTAACCCCGAATCTAGATAATAAGCCCCAATTATCGCTTCAAAAGTGTCCGCTAATAGGGTAGGATTCGATCGCCCCCGATCTTTAATTGCCCCCTTACCCAAACGCATTAACTCCCCTAGACCGATTTCGATGCCCAATTGCGCTAATTGTTCTTCTTTGACCAAATTTGACCGCAAACGAGTTAATTCGGCCTCGTTCATGGCGGGATATTTTTGATACAATAGTTCGCCCACCAAAAAAGCCAAAATCGCATCGCCCAAAAATTCTAGGCGCTCGTTATTTTCCGTCAATTCGGACTGTTCATTGACATAGGAACGATGGGTTAAAGCTTGGGTGAGAAGGAGAGCATTTTGAAAAGGAGGCAAACAAGACATTACAGAAATGATCAAGTCAAGAGCATTTCTTATCTTAATCTGACCCCACCCCGAATAGATGAGACGAACGATCCTTTTTTTACTGTTTTTTCCGGCTAGTTTAGGCATAATCTCCCAAATCTTTTCACCAGAAAACCTATCCGCTGCTATTCTTGCCCTAAGTAGGGAGGCACAATTATTTGTAGGATGGGTTAGCGGTAGCGTAACATGAGCGGGCGTTGGGTTTCATGCTTCAACCCAACCTACATTCATCTGTTTTTTCCGGCTAGTTTAGGCATAATCTCCCAAATCTTCCCACCGGAAAACCTATCCGCTCCCATTCTTGCCCTAGGTACCCTGGGGATGTGTATGGAACAGGCACGCATGGCAGCGGTGGACTTGGTAGAAATTGCCCAATTTCAGGAAAAAATCAGCGATCCTCGCCTCGATCGCTTTTTTATCGTCACAATTAGTACAATTGTTTTAAAATTATCGGGCTTTTATTTGGCCGTCCTGTGGATAGGATGGGGGGCCTTAATAGTTTTAGTTAGTCAAATTTGGTTTCATTGTTTAGCCAAAATTCAACTGCAGCCAACCACGGAAAAAATTATTGACTATGGCATAGTGCCACGTTTACCCATACTACTCGCCGACTATATGGATGGTCTGGAGTACTTCAATGGCAAACTAATTAGCAACCGCTGCGATGCCTGCGGTGTCTATGATATTTACGATACTAATGGCAATCTCCTGCAAGCAGCTTTCATTACTGCTCCAGCTGCTGCAACTGGTATTGCCTACGATGGTACCGATTTTTACGTCTCAAATGTCTATAACTCATCAATTGGAGTTTATGATGAGGTACTAGGGACACTGAAATCGACTATCAACTTGATTCCCAAGACACCAGGGGACACCTTCTTGATTGAGGATCTTTCTGTAGATTACCTTCAGCGTCCTGATACAGGGCGTGTTCCTGAGCCAGCTTCCGTCTTAGGCTTACTTGCCATCGGTGTTTTGGGTGCAGGTTCGGCTTTGACGCGCAAATTATTAAAGTAGGAATCTGACTCAGAAATTCGCTACTTAAAAATCGATAACTAAAAGCGATCGCACTCAATCAATGCAGTGCGATCTTTTTGAACGTCAGTCCTCAGCCTTGAGAGACTTTGTACCTCACCAGTCTGAAAATTGTATAATATAGAATCCCGATTACTTTTCATCTGTGGCAGTTCCGTCATGACTAGATCGACAGAAACAGCGACCCTAACATTATACGAAGAAGATTTTTATCTCTGGCTAAAAACCACGGCAGAACAATTAAAAAAAGGCCAGTTTGCCGAGGTGGATTTAGACAATTTAATTGAGGAGATTGAATCGATGGGGAGAAGTGAAAGACACGCGCTCAAAAGTCTTTTAACTCGTCTCCTAGAACATTTACTCAAATTAACTTACTGGCAATCGGAAAGAGACCGGAATGGCAATCATTGGAATGGAGAAATCAATAATTTTCGGGCAGAAATTCAAGATTTACTGGAGGATAGCCCTAGTTTAAAGCCCTATCTTCGGGAGATTTTTGAGCCATCCTACCATACAGCTTTAGAGGCCGTCCGGAAAAAAATGGGTTTATCCCCTGGCGGTTTACCCAGTCAGATAATTTTTAATCTGGAACAGGTTTTAGATGATCAATGGCTGCCAATCGAGTGGGAATAAACTATTGACTATCTAATACTAAATCTGGTTATTAAAGACTGATTATCTATTCCCTCTTTTGCCTGTCCTGATAAGTAGCCTATATTCAACGAATTTAGTAAGTAGTCGTGCAAAATAAATTTCCTGGTGAAGAAAGGCAAAAGGCAAGAGGCAAGAGGCAAAGGGGGGGTTAGATATGTGTAATTAATTTTGCATAGGTACTTATCATCTATCTGAGAAAGTCCGTAATTTAACCTTGTAACAAATCTTAACTAAAAACAGTTGACAAAAACTAGATAATCCTCTAGGATTGGGGACTATGATTGCCACGCGCAATTAGCATTATTCAGCCAGCAAACATATTAGCAGACTGCCTTTTGCCTTGGGCGTAGCACTTATACAAGCTTTGGAAGCCGAATAAAAAAATATCTTAGGAGGCAAAAATGCGTTCACAATTTACTGACATCCTTGGTTCACATAAAAACTGGTTAATATCAGGAATCGCAACTTCCTTGATGTTGGCAACTGTTCCGGTGCAGGCGGCAATAATTAAAGCAGAAGTTGATTGGACGCTTGGAGGAATTACGCGCCCAGGTTCTCCCGATATTGACGGACCCGCAACCAGTGGTTATGTAGATGTCTTGGCTGGGGACAATGATCCATCTGGTAACGGTGTCTTTTATCACACCTACGGTGATGTCACTGGCAATTTTGGGTCGCGGGTTAACGGTAAAGGCAACTATGACATTACTGGATTGTTTACTTATAAAGATACCTTTGTCAACCCTAGTTCTTTCCCTTCCCCGGCTACTTTTACCTTTACGATCATTCCGGGAGAACTGAGCGCTGATATTTCTCCCAGCTATACACCCGCAGCCTTAGATGCGTTATTCGCTCGCTACGAAATTGACATTCGACTTAATGGGACATCCATCTGGGACAGTAGTGCCGAGCTTCAATACGATGGCGGGACTAATCTCTTCTCTTTTACCAATACAGGTACTCACTCTTTAGGGGGTACTACTACTACTACTGCTACTTCCTACTCCTACTTTTTTGGCCCTGTCACCACGACTATTTCTCTAGGTACTTTTGCGCCGGGGGAAACAAAACTGTTCGAGTACGATCTAAAAACCATCGCAACTGGCAATTTACCTACTACTTGTACAGGTAGTCCTAATGGGGGAGGTAATCCTAACGAGCCTAATGGACAAGTCGGTAATTTTGCCACCGGTCCGGATAATGGAACCGGACAACAGGAAGCACCTTGTGGTGGCTCTATTGCTCGTAGTGGTGATCCTTTTCATCCTAACTTCCCTAGTGGCAGCCCCCCTGGAACGATTACAGTTACAGGAGTACAGTCAACAGCGATACCAGAACCCAGCAATCTTTTATCACTTTTGGTATTAGGAGGGGGAATTGGCGGAAGTTCAATCCGGCGTTGGTATCGCCGCAAAAATAGCAATTCTTAGAAGAATATTTGGGGCTGGCACGGGGGGGCAAATCGGTGTCAACTCAAGAAAAAATGATGATTTTTTCTTGAGTTGCGAGGGGGGAAACTCTTGATAAATCTTGTAACCCACATTCCGCACCCTCAACGAGAAGCTGATCACTGATCTAGTTTTACTCAACCAATTTCTTCAGTAGGGCATCCACTTCCTGGAGGCCGGATTGATTATTTTTTAGGGCATAAACTGCTCGCGCTTGCTTAAAAGCCTCCTCTGCCTCTCTTTTTCGTCCTCGGCCCGCGTAGGCCCGACCGAGATTAAGATAGACATCGGCGTTATTGGGGGCGATTTTGGCCAAATCTTGATAGGCGATAATTGCTGCAAGATAATCTTTTCTGGCCAGATGGATGCGACCGATTCCCGCTTGTGCTTCCAAAGATTGGGGTTGTAGGAAAACAGCCCGACGATAAAAGGGAAGAGCCTCGTCAAAACGCTCTTGTTTTTCAAGTAAAATCCCTATTTTTAGCTGAATTAAAAAATTTCCGGCACTTTGTCGTTCTATTTCTTTTAAAATTTGGGTTCCGCCATTTAAATCGCCCTGTTTGAGCAAAAGGCTGGCTAGTTGCAATCTTAATTCACTATTGTTAGGGAATCTTTGCAGGGATTTTTGGAGAAAATCGAGGGCTTCGCTGCTTTTATTCTGTTCAATCAAGGCTTTGCCCATGATTTCGTGGGCTTGCTGATTATTGGGGTCGAGAGCTAAAACCCATTGGTAAACTTCGCCCGCTTTAGCATAGTTTTTTTGCCGTAATAATACCACCCCTAAACCGAGGTAGTGTTGGACGTTTTTCGGTTCTATTTGGATAGCGTAGTAGTAAGCGGTGGCTGCATTCTCATAATCGCCGATATTAGCCAAACTATAACCGAGAGCATGGAAAAAGTCGGGATTACTCGGATCGAGACTTAAAGCTTTTTGGTATGCTTGGGCGGCGGCGTTATAATCCCCTTGCCGCGTTTGTAAAAAGCCAATCCCAGAGAAAATTCTGGCATTATTGCCATCAAGGGCGGCAGCCCGCTCGTAAACGGCTATAGCTTCCCCATAATTGCCATTTTTGACCAATTGCCGCGCTTGACGCAGTAGTTCGTTAACCTGTGAATCCTTGCTCACGATTGCCCCCGCCGGATTATCAGCGATCGCAATTGAGGGAGAGAAACAGCCCCCCGCAAGAAGACCGACGAGCAAGATTAAACGGGTAAATTGTTTCATCGCTTTACCTTTGTTAACGATTCTTAATTAAAATTTATTGTAAATGGTATTGACAAAAATCAACTATTCTGCATCACCCTTGAACGAGATTATTGCGGGCTTCTTGGGCGACTTGGGCGCTTTTGTCGCCAGTTAACTGGGTCAAAACAGCGATCGCATCTTGCCCCCCTAAGCGGCCTAAAGCTTGAGCGAGACGATAGCGCAGTTGCCAGTCATCATCATTAGCCAAGGGAACGAGTAAAGAGACGGCGCGAGGGTCGCCTAGTTCCCCAAAAGCACTAACGGCGGCCGTTTTTACCAATTCATTATCGGAGTTAAGGGCGATTTCCAGCAGTTCAAAGCCCCGGGGTTCCCCCAATTCGCCCAAAGCGGCCACAATGCTAAATTGAATTAACCAGTCGCTGGATTGTTGATAGACAGCCACCAGATCATCGTAGGCTGCCGTTAATTTTAACCCCCCGATCGCATCGGCCGCGGCCGCTTTCACGTCTGCTTCGGGATCATTTAACAAACGATCGCGTAGAATAGTTAAGGCCAGATCAGGATTCTGACGACCGAGGATATCTAGCTGACTTACCGCCGAATAACGCACCCTAGCGTTACTATCGTTAATTAAAGGCTGTAACATCTCGAAGGCGATTTCTGGGGCTAAATAACGCAGTTGATTAACTCCCGATAAGCGATCGCCATAATCATCGGAATCGAGCAGCCGTTGCACGGATTCGGGGGAATAATTCATAATTTGATGACACCCTTAACAATTGGACTGGTATTAATTGTCCCATGAATAGTTATCGAATCCTGACTATCTTGATCATGTTTAGTTCCCCGGTTTTTTGGGGCTGTAGTCCCCCCTCTCCCCCTAAAAAAGAACCGACGGCTAAGATAATCATTTCTCCTTCTCCTAGTCCGATTATTTCCCCATCAGACATTAAAGCTGCTAATCGTTATCGTCAATTGGGATTACAGTATCGTCAACAGGGAGATTTTGTCAAAAGTATTGAAGCTTTAAAAAAATCGGTACAGTTAAACCCCAATCATCTAGACGGGAGAGTAATTTTAGGTTGGACACAACACCTCGCTAAACAACCTTTAGCGGCACAAACAACCCTAGAGGAAACGATTAAAATTGCTCCCGATCATGTGGCTGCTTATAATGCTTTGGGTATTGTTTATCTTGTCGGTGGTCATCTTGAAAAAGCTGTGGTCACTCATACTAAAGCCGCTAATTTAAAACCCGATAATGAAATCGCCTACTATAATTTATCCCTCGCCTATCATCGCCTAAAAGATTTTGATTCAGCTATTAATAACGCTAAAAAAGCAGTTAAATTAGAGCCAAATAATCCCCATCCTCTTGTGGCTTTGGCAATGATTTATTTAGATCAAGGTGATAGTAAAAAAGCACAGGATACCTATAGAAAGGCTAGGGATTTAGACGGTCGTTATCGACAAAAATGGTTTCTGGCACACCTGAAGGAAGCTGGTTTTAGTCAGGAGCAAATTAAATTAGTCGAAAAGTTACTATCTAGTTAGATTGAAAGTTATTATTTCCCCTTAAGATGCCTGTCGATGTCCCAGTTTTAGGAAAATAGTTTCTAAATCTTCGCGGCAAGTATAAAACTCGCTTAAGGTCAGACCAGAAACCACTAAAGATTTCAACAATTCGGCACTATCTTCTAGGGTTCCCGTAAATTTAACTCGGAGAGTATTAGTATTAATAATTCTTTGCCAACTTTCCACAAAAACACATTGTTTAAGAGCGGTTTCTAAGGCCTCTAAATTGCCTAGAGTCGTGATCTGCAAGTATTGACCGGCTAGACGTTGATTTAATTCTTGTAAAGAGGTACTTTCCACTAGATAACCTAATTCCATTATACCCACAGAACTACAAAGTTCCGCTAAATCACTAAGGACATGGGAAGAAATTAAAATAGTCATACCTGCCGATTGTAAGACTTTAATAATCTCACGAAATTGTAGGCGAGCGATCGGGTCTAATCCAGAAACCGGTTCATCGAGAAGTAAAATTAAAGGTTCATGGATAATGGTTCGGGCTAAACTTAAACGTTGTTTCATCCCCCGGGATAAAGTAGCGATCAAATTATGGCTTTTATTGGTTAATTGTACCAGTTCTAGAACCTCATAAATGCGGCGATGACGTTGGGAGCGAGGAATATGATAAAGACGGGCAAAATAATCCAGATAATTCCAGACATTTAGGTCATCGTAGAGGGGAAAATTATCGGGTAGATAACCTAAATTTCTTTTCAGACGGGGATTACTCTCATCTCTTAAAAGACGTTCTCCGTGCAGATATATTTCTCCCGTTGTCGGTTCTTCCGCTGCCGCTAACATCCTAATTAAAGTGGTTTTTCCTGCTCCATTTGGACCGATTAACCCGTAAACTTCCCCCGCTTCAATCTGTAAATCCACTTGATTAACAGCCCCATGGCGGTCAAATTGTTTGGTTAAACCAACGGTAGCAATGGCTAATTCGGGTGTGTTCATAAAGTTTTAGTAGTGGGATTGCTGACAAACTGGCCACCACATTCTTAACATTAACGTTTGGGTTTCCCCTTATCAATAGAACCATTCTTGATGGTATGGTGAGAACCACAACTAGGACAAGGCAATACAGGCGCAGAGGTGATTTTGTTCTGTGTTACACTGATATTTGAGTAAGTCGGACACGAACCACAAAAAGATATTGATCAGAAAACTGATCATCAAGCTAGAGGTTTAAAGTCTGATGTGAGCCGATTATAGCAATTTCCATAGTTGTGAGGTACAGAGTCTTAGGTTTTGAGGAGTCAGGAGTCAGGAGTCAGGAGATAGGAGATTATTTTATTTATTCTCCCCACACCCCACACCCTACACCCTGCCCCCAGGAAAAACTTTTTCAGCAAACCCTAATTATCTGATGATTGCTGGATTTAATACCATGTATAGACGAGAATTACTGCAATTTATTGGCTCTCACGCTCTTTTTGGGGCTATTAATCCAGAATTTACTTGGAATTATCAAAATATTGACCATTGGGGCGAATTATCAAGGAATTATCGCCTCTGCACCACGGGAAAGCAACAAACACCGATCGATCTGAGTATAGTGAATGAAAAAGAGCTATACCAACCCACCTTTAATTATCGTCCTATACCCCTAAAAATTCGCCATAACGGTCGTACAATCTTAGTTCAGACCGAAAAAGGTGGAAACATGAGTTTTCACGGCGAAAACTGGGATTTGTTGCAGTTTCATTTTCATCACCCCAGCGAACATCAGATTAAAGGTCAGTCTTTCCCTCTAGAAATTCATCTAGTGCATGGGAATGGGAAGGGAAATTTAGCAGTTGTGGGTATCTTAGCCGAAATTGGCGCTTTTAATCCCTATTTACAAACCATTTGGGCTTATTTGCCCCAAGAACCTTCTCCTGAAATGATTATCCCCGATACTTGGGTCAATGCCGGGCTTTTACTGCCAGAAAATAGCGGTTTCTATGAATATCGGGGGTCTTTGTCCACTCCTCCCTGTAGCGAGGATGTTCTCTGGTTAGTCTGGCAAAATGCGATCGAAATTTCTCCCCAACAACTGCAACAATTGGCCGCGATTTTTCCCCGTAATGCGAGGAATATTCAACCCTTAAACGGGCGATCAATCCTGCATTCCTAGGCGAAATTGTCGGCATTTTGGCTAATTTAGATAATTTTATTAACTTTTAGACCAACAATGGTAAATAACTCAGGAATACGCTCAATAACTAAAGCTTCAGTGGCTGTCCAGTCACTTTCCTTCGTGGCTAAAACCCCAAGAACACTCAAGGGAACCTGTAAAAATAGGTGACTTAAGAGGAGAGCGATCGCAGCAATGACCAAACCTAAAAGCCGCCATTGGGGGAGATAGGCGGCCACGGCAGCCGCTAGAGGCGCAAAATTATAGATAGGCCAAGCGATGAGAATTAGGAGGACGACTCCCAAAAGAGTAAGAAGACGATGGCGAGGACGTTGAAAAAGAGAGAGAATTTTTAACTGTTCGGGGGTGAGTTGACTAGGTTTCAGGGCAACCAACAAAAGACTAAAGATATCAAAAGGTTTTGTCCACTGCATCCAAAAGACGGGTAGGATAGCGATCGCTCCCAGAAATAGCCATTCTAGCCAAAGAAAAGGCAAGGGATCACCCACAGCTAAACCAATCCAAGCGATTTGTAAAAAGATTGGCAAGGCCGCTAACCCTGCCAGATGAATCCACAAAAAAGGTTCTGATTTCATAGAGGGAAATGAGAATTATAAATTATAAATTATGAATTATGAAGTGGGGAAGTGGGGAAGTGGGGAAGTGGAGAAGTGGGGGAATTATGACTGATAACTGATAACTGATAACTGATAACTGAATCCCGACTCCCTGACGCTGACCGTCTAATTAGCTGGATAAAGTGCGACGTTTCATGACCATTTCGTAGGCTTCGATAATATCGCCTTCTTTCCAGTCATTGAATTTAGAAATACCGACACCGCACTCGAAACCGGTGGCGACCTCCCGGGCATCTTCCTTCATCCGTTTGAGGGAATCAAGAACCCCCTGATAAACAATTTCCTTGCCGCGACGCACGCGCAGGAAGCGATTCCGCACCAGTTTACCGGATTGGACATAACAACCCGCCACGGCCCCACGACCGACGGTGAAGACGGCCCGCACTTCGGCAAAACCGAGGTGTTCTTCCACTTCTTCGGGGTCGAGAAGACCTTCCATCGCCCCTTGAATATCATCGAGAAGCTTGTAGATGATATTGTAATCGCGGATATCGACTCCTTCCCGATCGGCGGATGCGCGCGCACCACTGGCAAGGGTGGTATTAAAGCCCACCACCACCGCACCACTAGCGGCGGCCAGATCCACATCGGTTTCGGTGATTTCCCCCGGAGAGGCGAGGAGAACCCGAATCTGCACTTCGTTTTGGGGCAACTGTTTGAGCGCACCGAGGATGGCCTCGACGGAACCTTGCACATCTGCCTTGAGGATGAGATTAAGTTCCTTGAGTTGTCCTTCTTGAGCTTGGATAGAGAGGGTGCTAAGGCTAACGCGACGGGAGGAGAGGGCCTGTTGTAAACGGGTGTTGCGTCGTTCGATCGTCCGTTGATCGGCAATCGATCGGGCCTCTTTTTCACTTTCATAGACATCGAACTCATCGCCGGCGGCCGGGACATCACTAAGACCGAGGATTTCCACGGCGAAGGAGGGGGTGGCCGCTTCGACTTTTTGACCGCGATCATCGATCATCGCCCGAATTTTGCCGAAAACGGAACCAGCGACGATGCTATCACCGACGCGGAGAGTACCATTCTGGACGAGCAGGGTAGCCACGGGACCTTTGGTGCGATCGAGGTTAGCTTCGATCACGGTTCCCTTGGCCAAGCGATCGGGGTTAGCGACCAATTGCTCTACTTCTGCCACCAAGAGGATCATTTCCAGCAGATTATCGAGATTTTCACCCCGCAGGGCGCTAACGGGAACCATGATCGTCTCACCGCCCCAATCTTCGGCCACCAGTCCCTGTTCGGTCAATTCCTGTTTAATCCGGTCGGGGTTAGCCGAAGGTTTATCGACTTTGTTAATCGCCACCACGATGGGGACTTCGGCGGCCCTGGCGTGACTGATTGCCTCTTTTGTTTGGGGTTGTACGCCATCATCGGCGGCTACCACCAGCACCGCTATATCGGTGACTCTCGCCCCACGGGCCCGCATGGCGGTAAAAGCTTCGTGGCCGGGGGTATCTAAGAAGACAATCTGTTCTGGTTTGCCGTTATGTTCCACATCGACGTGGTAAGCACCGATGTGCTGGGTGATGCCGCCGGCTTCTCCTTGGGCGACTTTGGTTTTGCGGATCGAGTCGAGGAGGGTGGTTTTGCCGTGGTCAACGTGACCCATAATGGTGACGACGGGGGGACGACGCTGGAGACTTTCCCAGTCGGAGACATCGATCATCTCCGTGGTTTTGATTGCCGCCGACTGGGTGCTGGGGGTTTCCACGGTCATCTCGAAGTCCCTGGCGATCATTTCGATGGTGTCCACGTCGAGAGTTTGGGTGATATTAACCGCCATCCCTTTAAAAAATAGAGTTCTGATGATCTCGGTTTCCGGGACTTTCATCAATTCCGAGAGGTCGCGCACGGTGAGACTACCAGTGATGACGATGCTTTCTGGGCGTTTTTCCTCTTGGGGTTCTTGGCGCTCGCTTTTCGGACTGCCGGTGTGGGCGGTTGGTTTACTGGGCCGCTTAACTTTGACTGCTGTTGGGGTGCCAGGGGTGGCCGCTTTAGCGCTGGGCGGTTTGGGGGGACGAGCAGTGGAAAGGGTAAAACTGGGGCTATTGATTAACCCGGATAGTTCCGATTCTAGATCATCATCATCTTCAAAGAGAGCTTGGGTGCGGCGTTTGTTTTTGCCAGCAGTTTTGGCGGTTTTGGCCGCTTTTTTCTCTTCTTCTTCTTCCTCTTCCCAGCTAGATTTTTTAGCCATGCGAGGGGGCATGGTCGGTCGTTTGAGTTTTTTGGGCCCGTCTGCTCCGAGCAATCCGGTATCTGTATCGATTTCTGTGCCATCAACACCAGATTTCTTGGTGGTGTCGGTTTCTTCCTCGCCGGTAGCCGAGATTTTAGCGGGCATACCAGGGCGAACCGGGCGCTTCAATTCCACCGTCTCCCGCACTTCTCTAGTTGGTTCCGCCAGTTTCGGGCTTTTTCCGTCGGGTTTGCGGTTGAGGGTCGGTTTTTCTGGTTTAACCAAGCCAGCCCTGCGCTCAGGGCTAGGGGCGTTTTCGCTCTCGCCGCGCTCGCGTTTTTCTCCCCGGGGCCTGTCGTTACCGCCGGGGGCATTTTTAGATCGGGGTTCTGGCCGGCCCGAGGTGCTGCCCGGGCGTGGTTTCGGGGTGAGGGAAGGTCGATTAGGTGGGGCGATTAAGGTGGGGGCTGCTTCTGGCACTAGCGGGGTTTCGGTCGGGGTTTCTTTCACACTGGCGGACTGAGATAGCATCTGTGCAGCAGTGGCGGTAGCTCCATTTTTCTGCTCGGTGGGGGGAGTTTTTTCGGCCGCACCGTCGCGCCCTGGGGGAGCAACGAGGGGTTTAACTGGGGGACGGGGAGGACTGATTAAAGTCGGTTTAGCTGAGGACCCGGCAGGCCCGGGATAGATTTCCCCTTCTTCGCCAGTTTCGGGGCGGTTGTGTTTATGCAGGGCTAAAATCTTTTGTTTTTTTTCCTCGGCAGGACTAACCGATTCTCGCTGACCCGTGCTATTTTTACTGGTACTCGAGGCCAATCCCTTCGCAGCGATTGCTTTGATGCGTTGGGCATCCTCTTCGCTGATCGTGCTACTGTGGCTCTTGTACTCGATGTTCAACTGGTCACAGATATCCAAAATGTCTTTGTTGTCTAGATTCAATTCTTTTGATAAATCGTAAATTCTGACTTTCGCGTTACTCATCCATTATCCCCCGGCTAAAGTGTTAGTGATCCTATAAGTTGGCTGATTTTTTGATCCTGTCAGGACTGCCCCCTTTCCATGCTAACGATTTTGTGGCTATGATCGTCAATTTTAATCCTGATTTGAACGACCTTGCTTGGCAGTCCCGAGGCGCTCTTGCAAGGATTCATAGAGCGTTTCGGGAATATTGGCTTTTAGGGCCCGTCCGAGACGATTTTTTTGCCGGGCCAGTTGCAGGCAATTAGGTTGCGGACAGATATAGGCAGCCCTTCCCATTCCTTGATCTAATTGTATCTGTCCGGACGGGTGTAGTCGGACAATTCGCCAAAAGGATTCTTTCGGGGCGAAGAGACGGCAGCTAATACAGCGTCGATAATTGACGAAGGGGTTCATTCTTGGTCTAAATCCTGCGCTTCTGGGTCGTTTTCATCGGTTTTTACTTCTTGTTCTCCTTTATAGAGGGCTATATCCTTAATATCGATTTTCCAGCCCGTCAGACGGGCGGCTAGACGCACGTTCTGCCCTTCTTTGCCAATCGCTAAACTCAATTGATCCTGTGCCACCAGTACCAGTGCTTGTCTTTCTTCGGCATTAGTGAACAAAACTTGGTCGATACGGGCAGGACTAAGGGCATTGGCGATGTAGGTGGCGGGGTCTGGAGACCAACGAATCACGTCGATTTTTTCGCCCCGCAATTCGTTAACCACGGCTTGAATCCGCGAACCTCTGGCCCCAATACAGGCCCCAACCGGATCCACGTCTCTCTCTAAGGTATCGACGGCGATTTTTGTCCGTGAACCAACGTGACGGGAGGGGGGATTGGCTTCCCGGGCGACGGCGACAATACGCACGATTTCCTCTTCGATTTCGGGAACTTCGTTGGCGAACAGATATACTACCAAACCCGCCGCCGCTCTGGAAACGATTAATTGCGGGCCGCGGTGAGAACCTTCTAGGACTTTTTTGAGCAGAACTTTAAAGGTGGCGTTGGCGCGATAGTTATCGTTGGGCAGCTGTTCCCGTTTGGGTAGTTCTGCTTCCACTTCTGGTTGACCGTAGGTACTTTGTACCATGACAATAGCGGCCTGTCTTTCAAAACGGACGACCCGGGCCTGTAAAACCGTTCCTTCCAGATCTTGGAACTCCTCTTGAATCATTTTGCGTTGGTTATCCCGCAGTTTTTGCAGTAAAACCTGTTTAGTTTGAATCGCCGCCATGCGACCAAATTCTCTTTGGTCGGGGGTGACATCAAGAACTACTTCATCCCCTAATTGGGCCTCGTCGGCCACTTCTTGCACTTCTTTGAGACCGATGTGATGGTCGGGATTAGTCACTTCTTCGACAATAGTTTTAGTCGAAAGGATGCGAAACCCTTCTTCTTCTACGTCTAATTCCACATCAAAGTTATTGAAATAATCTTCATGGAATTGAGCGGCTTTTTCTAAACTTTGGGCGCGTCGATAACGTTCATACCCCTTGAGAAGTGCTTCACGCAAGGCTTCCTGTACGGCATTTTTGGGCAGATTATGTCGTTGGCTAATTTCTTCGAGCATTATTTTTAAACCAGGCAAATTAACAGTAGCCATAATTATTTTTTCTCCTTATTTTTGAGTCATTATTTTTTTAGCCATTAGCCTTGTATCAGTTATCAGTTATCAGTTATCAGTTATCAGATGTAAGTTTTAAGTTTTAAGTTAATCAGTTATCAGTTATCTTCATCCTTATCCCTGATTACTGTTTACTGTTTACTGATTACTGCGCTGCTCATCTAAACGGACGCTGATGACGGTAGTGCGATCGATGGTCAGGGAGCGACCTTTTTGGTTAAGATAAATAGATTGCTCATCTCTACCTTGCAGTTTTCCGCGCCATTCTTTTGGTTTTCCCTGGCTATCCTGGCCGGTAACGATGACGGGAAAACCTTTAAAAGACTGAAATTCGCGCTCGCTGCTCAGTTGTCGAGAAATGCCGGGGCTAGATATTTCCAAAACGTAGGCCCCTGGTAAGATTTCTTGACTGTCGAGGGCGGTTTCCAAGGCCCGACTCATCTGCTCACAGTCCTCTAAACCAGTATCTCCCGCAAGATTGCGAATATCGACGCGCAGGACGGGAGGCCTTTTATTGGTTTGGAAAACGATATCGACCACTTCTAGCCCCAAGTTTTCAGCGATAGGGGTGGCTAGGTGCAGCAGGTCGGGGATGAGCGGATGGGTCATGATTTGGACAATAAAAAAAGCGGGCGAAACCCACTTCCCTAAACTGTTAGTGATTGGGATAGGCAGTTGTTAGACCACCTAGCTAAATACAATATAGCAAAAAACCGTCATCACTATTTGCCCCCGGGGTCGTGCCTGGGGGAAAACAGAACAGTGGTCACGATCGAGTCGATCTGTCACAATGAATACAGGGTAACTAGATATAGAGTCAATTATGGATCAAAAATCTCCACTCACCGTAGTTAGAGCCAAGTCAGCTAAGAATCGTGGTCGTCGGCCAGTATGGAAAGGGATTGTCACCACTTGGATGATTCTGCAAACCTTTGGCCATGTCACTCCTGCTTGGAGTCAAAAAAACCAAAATACCCTCACCTACGGTGAATTGTTAGAGAAGATCGAGCAAGGAAAGGTAAAAAAGGTCGAAATCAATCCTTCTTTGCAGCAGGCAGCAGTTACCCTCGTTGGTCAAACGGACAAGGATCCCCCGAAAGAAGTCAATTTATTTGACCAAAATCCTGAATTAATCAAGAAACTCGATGCTGAAAAAATTGAGTACGGCATTCTCCCCAGCACTGACAATTCGGCCTTGATCAATGTTCTCACTAACCTGTTAGTGATTATTATCGTCTTGGGATTATTGGTGTTTATTATCCGTCGTTCTGCCAATGCTTCCGGTCAAGCGATGAACTTCGGTAAATCAAGGGCGCGGTTTCAGATGGAGGCGAAAACTGGCATAGAATTCAATGATGTGGCGGGTGTGGATGAGGCCAAGGAAGATCTACAGGAAGTGGTGACATTCCTCAAACAACCGGAAAAATTTACGGCTATTGGCGCAAAAATCCCCAAGGGAGTCCTGTTAATCGGGCCTCCGGGGACGGGGAAAACTTTACTGGCTAAAGCGATCGCAGGAGAGGCGGGAGTGCCTTTTTTCAGCATCTCCGGGTCGGAATTCGTGGAGATGTTTGTCGGGGTTGGTGCGTCGCGAGTGCGAGATCTGTTCCGAAAAGCCCAGGAAAATGCCCCTTGTTTGGTTTTTATCGATGAAATTGATGCCGTTGGTCGTCAACGAGGGATCGGTTATGGGGGAGGTAATGATGAACGGGAACAAACCCTGAACCAATTATTGACGGAAATGGACGGTTTTGAGGGAAATACCGGCATTATCGTCATTGCCGCCACCAACCGCCCCGATGTTTTGGATTCGGCCCTGCTGCGTCCGGGTCGTTTCGATCGACAGGTGGTGGTGGATTATCCAGATTTTAAGGGACGTTTGGGCATTTTAGAGGTCCATTCTCGCGATAAAAAGGTGGCTGCCGATGTTACTCTGGAGGCGATCGCCCGTCGCACCCCCGGTTTTACCGGGGCAGATTTGGCTAATATGCTCAACGAAGCGGCGATTTTTACCGCTAGAAGACGGAAAGAGGCGATTACCATGGCGGAAGTCAACGATGCGATCGATCGGATTGTGGCCGGTATGGAAGGGCGCGCTTTAGTTGATAGTAAAGCCAAGCGTTTGATCGCCTATCATGAAGTCGGCCATGCGATTGTCGGTACTCTCTGTCCCGGCCACGATCAGGTGGAAAAAGTCACCCTGATTCCCCGGGGTCAAGCGCAGGGGTTAACTTGGTTCACTCCCGATGAAGAACAGGGTTTAACCAGTCGTTCCCAGTTATTAGCCCGAATTGCGGGATTATTAGGGGGACGGGTGGCGGAGGAATGTGTCTTCGGTGAGGATGAAGTGACCACCGGCGCTGGTAGTGATATTGAAAAAATTACCTATCTGGCCCGACAGATGGTAACGCGTCTGGGAATGTCGGAATTGGGATTAATTGCTCTAGAGGAGGAGGGCAATTCCTATCTGGGGGGTGCTGGCGCTGGTTATCATCCCGACCATTCTTTCGCGATGATGGCGAAAATTGATGCACAAGTACGGGAACTTGTCAAGCAATGCCACGATTTAGCAACAAAACTTATCCTTGACAATCGTGTGGCGATTGATCGCTTGGTGGATATACTGATTGAACAGGAAACCATTGAGGGCGACGAATTCCGGCGTTTATTGACGGAATTTCAGCAACAAGTGGATCGGTCAATGGTGACTAGGGTTTAACTTGCCCTTCGTCTCCTCACTTCGATTCAGTGGTTAGGAGACGATTTCGTCCAAAAATCGGCTAATCAGTCGGACAAAGCCAGAATTAACGACTAACATTGTGAGCAGGAATTTTATTAATGGAATGACCGTTATGATTGCCTTTGCTGGGGGCAATAATATTGGCCTCTAAAGCTGAAGTCATCTCGGCCAACATTTCTAGATTGAAACGATAGCCAACGTTGCGGACGGTTTGAATTAAATTAGGTTGTCTAGGATCGGTTTCGATTTTTTTCCGCAGAGAGAGAACATGAGTATCAATTGTCCGGGGATTATCAATTTCCTCGGGCCAAGCGCGACGCAGTAAATCGGCTCTTGATAGGGGTGTTCCCTCCGCTTGGGCTAAAACGTAGAGTAGGCTAAATTCTTGGGGCGTTAATTCGATATACTCCCCGCGAAATTGTACCCGTCGTTGGGCTAAATCTATTTTTAATTGCCCATAATCCAAGTGTAGGGGAGCAGCCCTACTGCCTAAACGACGAGTTAACACTTCTACCCTAGCCATAAATTCTTGCATTCCAAAGGGCTTTTTCAGGTAGTCGTCGGCCCCGGCTTTTAAACCATTGACCACGTCTTTTTCGCTATTGCGGGCCGAGAGAATCAGTATTAAAGACTGTTTTTGTTGATAAAGCCAACGGCAGAGTTCGATTCCATCCCCGTCCGGCAAGTCGGAATCGATAATTGCTAAGGTTGGTTGACGATGAAGGAAAGCTTGACGCGCACTTTGCAGGGTTGCCGATTGGTTAACCAAATAACCGGCCTGTTGCAGATGCCAAGCTAATAGCGATCGCAAGTGCGGGTTGCCCTCAACAATAGAAATATGGATCGATACCACTTGAGTTTCTGCCCCATTACTGCACAGATTGACACATTGTCAGGGTATCAGAATTAATGTCAAGATGTTGTAACAATCGTAACATTCGTCGGTCGTCAGCTTTGAATCACTGATCAGATGTGAGTTTTCAGTTCACTGATTACTGTTTACTGTTCACTGAAAAAAAGCTCCCCTCTCCTCTTATGCACAAAAAAAACTCGTTTACTTTTCCGTAAACGAGTTTACTTTCCATGATATGATCAATAGTCCTTTGAGTTATTTGGCAACTGCTACCGGTGCTTTGACGGGCTGGGGCTGGGGCTGCAGGTCGCGCAAACTTGGGAAAAGGAAGTGGTTTTCCTCCACATATTGCGCTCCAAACAGTCCTTTTTCAGCCCAGAAATAGCGATCGGTTGTATGCTCGTTACGCTTAACAATCAATAAAGCTGGTGGGCTAATGCCTATAGCTTGAATATACTTACGCGCCGCAGTTACGGGTTTATCCTCGCCACTTTCAATACTATACTGGGGTACAAGTTCAAGTATCTTACGTCCTTCTTGACGACGGCGACTTTTACGTTTCCGTTTTCTGGCCAACCCAATTACCTCCTGTTCTGGCTAATCGTTGTAATGATAGTTACAAAAGCCGTAGCGATTATATCCCTTCTAGACCAAGAAATCAAGTGTCTCTCACAAACCCAATTACAGACAAGTTTGACTAGAAGCTAGACTGAGACTAGGTTTAAGTTTTTCTGACAAAAACACACCCCCAAATCCCGATACAAAACTTATTATTTTTAAACTTTTTTTAATATATACCTTGATCCACCCCGAAAATAGTGACCAAACCCTTGTCCTAATTGCTTTTTGCTGGCTGCCCTCGACCCAAGAGGATGGCCATTCTCTCCTGTGTAAACCGGGAAACAAAACTCGCAACCCTAGCTGTATCTAGGTTTTCTGATTTTTTACTTTTTACTTTCTTGGTATGCCCTTCTCCTCCCCCTCCCGGACTCCCCTGAGTGATGATTTTATTGCCCTCTGTCAAGTGCAGATGGAACTTTTGCGGGAGCAAATGGAAGCGGACAGAAGTGCAGTTTATTTAACTGAACCTTTATCGAGTAATTTAATTCCAGTCGTTGTTTATCCGCCTTTTAACCCCCCTTCTCCCCAAAAAAAGCGGCTTTCCTTACAACCGGGGCAACCGGCGGCAGACTTGTTAACTGCGGTTAAGTTAGAAGATTTATCCCACCTCTGGGGTAATCAGGAGAGCGTCAGCGGTCATCGCTTGTTTTTACCCTTAATGTATGAAGAGGGCATGATCGGATTATTGGTGACAACCCGAGAAAAACGACCTTGGCAAAGTTGGGAATTAACCCAGATGGAAAAAATCACCCAAACCCTCGCTTTGGCCTGTGTACTTGATCGCCAATTGGGAGAAGAACGTTATTATCGACAATGGCAACGACAGCGTCTCGATACCTTTCTCCATCAAATCCGCAATCCCCTCACCGCTTTAAAAACCTTTGGTAAACTTCTACTCAAAAGGCTTTTAGCCGAAGAGGGTAACGATCCCGCCATTACTGGTATCCTGAGAGAAAGCGATCGAGTTCGCGACTTAATTGCCGAATTTGAGGGACAAATTCAGCAAGAAAGCGAAAATTACCCCACCGTCGATATTCCTCTCCTGCAAGCGCAATCTTCCCCCACCGCCTTTCTCTTACCTGCTGGCAGCGGCCAACTAACTCCGATCGATCTCCATGATCTTCTCGATCCGCTGCTCCTTTCGGCCCAAGCGGTAGCCAAAGAGAGAAATCTCAGTCTAGAAACGATTCACGGGGAAGATATACCACTTATTCGGGCCAATATCCCTGGTTTGCGGGAAGTATTCAGTAATTTAATTGATAATGCCCTCAAATATACTCCTGCTGGCGGAAAAGTCACCGTCGAGGTGCATAATGTTAAGAATAGTGTAGAAATTGTTTTTAAAGACACGGGTTATGGTATCCCGACGAGCGATCAAGAAGGAATTTTTCAACGTCACTACCGGGGAGTGCAAGCAGGGGGAGATATACCGGGTACAGGATTAGGTTTAGCGATCGCCAAAGAATTAATTACCAGCATGGGGGGGACGATCGAATTTATCAGTCCCAATCCCGATCCAACAAGTTCCCCCTACCCCGGCACGGTTTTTCGGGTTAGTATGCCGGTTATAGCCGATAGAAATCTTAGTATAGAAGGATGATCTGGTGGTCAATTCTGCCTATTTTCTCCCTCAGGAGATTCCTGGGGCGATCGGTTAAAATATATGGAAAATATCAGTGTCAATGGTAACTTGGCCGTGAACCAGAGAATTAAGTAAATTATGCCAACTATCGAACAATTAGAACCCGCCGATAAGGCCGATGTGGTAGTATATATGCCCTACTATGCCAAGGACAAACATAGTATCCTGCCCTATGCGATCGCTTTGTATCAAGCCGGATCTTTAGAAGGTCGTCGTCGCATAGAAAACAGTGAAGGGATTCCCTTTGTGGCGTCTTGGTATGTATCAAAATTGCCCTCGGAATTGACCCGTTGTCGTTTACAATTTGAAGGACAGGCCGACCTAAGCTATGAGATGACGATTATTAACGCCGAGTTGATCGAATATCTCATCGATGCGATTAAAACCTTTAAGCAGCTAGGTTCAGCCGACTTTTCGCAGGGATTTTATCGGAAACTGCTGCGATTTGAAGAATAAAAGTCGGGATTTTACGGGTTAAAAAGGAGCAAATCGTGGCGAAATCAGCCAAATCTATACTTATCTCTTCCCTGGAACCCCTCAGTGGTAAATCGGGAACTATCGTCGGTTTAGCGCATCTCTTGCGGCAAAAAGGACTAGAGATAAGTTACGGCAAACCAGTGGGCAATTGTCCGGGCTACGTCGATGGGCAATTGGTCGATGAGGATGTAGAATTTATTCGGCAATTATTAGAATTATCCCCCGAACAGCTGCGCTTACCCCTGATCTATACAGATGTGGATTCCGTTGCTAAACGTCTGCAAGGTGCAGATCAACAGGACTACGGCAATATTCTTGCTGGTTATCTTGATCGGATTCACAGTGATATTACCCTCCTCGAAGGGCCGGGGACTCTCTGGGAAGGCAGTATTTTTCAGCTATCGATGGGGGAAATGGCCAAAATTCTCCAAACTCCGATCCTATTGGTGGCCCGCTATAGTTCTCCCCTGATTGCCGATAGTCTGCTGAAAGCGCAACGGGAATTAAATAATCAGCTGCTGGGGGTAGTAATTAGCGATATTCCCACCGATGATTGGGAGGAAGTACAATCCCTCCTGAAACCCTATCTCGCGGGCCAAGGCGTGGAAGTTTTAGGACTGTTACCCGCTAGTAAATTATTGCGTAGTATTAGTGTTCGGGAAATTGTCCATCTTTTGGGGGCCAAAGTATTATGTCGGCCCGATCGTTTAGATTGGATGGTAGAAAGTTTAGCGATCGGGGCGATGAATGTCAACGCCGCTTTAGAATATTTTCGCAAGGGGGAAAATATGGCCGTGATTACGGGTGGCGATCGCACAGATCTCCAGTTAGCTGCCCTAGAAACTTCCACCACCTGTTTAATTTTAACCGGTTCCATCTCTCCAGATCCCCTGATTTTGGGCCGGGCCGAGGATTTAGAAGTACCGATTCTCTCGGTAAATTTAGATACTCTCAGTACCGTGGAAATCGTCGATCAGGCCTTCGGGAAGATTCGCTTACAGGAACAGGTAAAAGTCGCTGGTATTCGAGAATTAATGGAGGAACATTTTCAGATCGATCGCCTGTTAGAAAAGTTAACAATAGGGGCGTAATTTCTCCCCAGCTGCCCAGAATTTCATGGGAAATCCCTTCATGAGTCTATCATCCTCCCCTGTGTCCCCTCCGGTCAAAGAAAATGACTGGAGCTTATTATTAAGATTACTTCCCTACGCAAAAAAGCAAAAAGCCCTGCTATTTTGGTCATTAATACTTCTTTTTCCCCTATCTCTCACGGGGGCAGTCCAACCCTTAATTATCGGTCAAGCGGTCTCCCTTTTGCAAAAGGAACAAACTTGGGATTTTTTGGCTCAAATGCCCTTAACAGCAGCCATTAATACCCTAATTATTATCCTGTCGGTTTCGATTATTTTACGACTGATTTTAGGGACAACACAAGGTTATCTAGTACAGAAAGTCGGTCAGTCAATTACTGCTAATGTCCGGGAAGATTTATTTACCCACGTCACCTCCCTTTCCTCTAGTTTTTTTGATCGCTCTCCCGTGGGACGTTTAGTCACTCGTTTAACCAGCGATGTGGAAGCATTAGGAGAAGTTTTTGCTAGTGGGGCGATCGGAGTTGTCAGTGATCTGGTCAATATTTTAGTTATTATCATCACCATGTTTACCCTGCAATGGCAATTAGCTCTATTGTTGGTGTTGATGTTATTTCCCGTCACCGCTTTAATTATCTTTTTTCAAAAACAATACCGCAGCGCTAACTATCAAGTACGCGAGGAATTATCAAAACTTAATGCCCAATTACAGGAAAATGTAGTCGGAGTTAATATTGTTCAATTATTTCGCCGCGAACGCTTTAACGCTGAAATGTTTCGCACTACCAATACTCAATATCGTCAATCCCTAGATAAAACAATTTTTTATGATTCGGCTGTCTCAGCTACTTTGGAATGGATCGGATTAATTGCCGTGGGAGGAGTATTATGGTTAGGCGGAATTTTGGTTCTCCAGAAAACCATTGATTTTGGGGTTCTATCAGCTTTTATTTTATTCTCCCAACGTCTCTTTAATCCCCTGCGTCAGTTTGCCGAAAAATTTACCATGTTTCAATCGGGTTTTACTGCTATTGAACGCATTGGGGAATTAATCAGTATTCCCATTGAAATCAAAGATTATAACAATTATAAAGAGCTTTATTTTCCCGAAAAACTTAAAACTGGCGAGATTATTTTTGAAAATGTTTGGTTTGGTTATAAACCCGATGAATATATTATAAAAGGTCTCAATTTTACCATTAATCCCGGAGAAAAAGTCGCTTTAGTCGGTCCCACTGGTGCAGGAAAAAGTTCGATTATTCGTCTTCTTTGTCGTCTTTATGAACCGAGTAAGGGCAGAATTCTAGTGGATGGTATCGATATCCGTTATCTTCCCCAAGCGGAATTAAGACGTTATATCGGTGTCATTCTCCAAGAAACTTTTCTCTTTGCTGGAGATGTTACTCGCAATATTACTTTGGGAGAAAATTATGATTTTGAGCAAGTTAAGGCAGCGGCTAAATTAACTAATATCGATCACTTTATCGAGGAGTTACCCGACGGTTATCATACTCTTTTACGGGAACGGGGCGCAAATTTATCGGGAGGACAAAAACAATTACTCGCTTTTGCAAGAGTCGCTATTCGTAACCCCGAAATTCTAGTTTTAGATGAAGCTACCGCTAGTTTAGACGTGGGAACAGAGGTATTAATTCAAGAAGCTTTAGAACAGATTTTAGTCGATCGTACTGCTATTATTATCGCCCATCGTCTCTCTACTATTCGCGATGTCGATCGAATTCTTGTCCTTAAACGCGGGGAATTAGTCGAATCGGGAACCCATGAAGATTTATTAACTAAAGACGGCCTCTACGCTAGTTTATATAAACTGCAAATGTTAGGCACAGATAGTTAATGACAAACCCCCCACTCCCTTCCCAAAATGCCTTCGCCAGAATCCGCTCCATTGATATCACAACTGCAAAAAAAAGTCAATAGTTTAGATGTACCATTTTATGCGCCAGGGCATAAGCAGGGGGAAGGAATCGGGGAAGATTTAAGTAATTTACTGGGAAAAAGCGTTTTTAAAGCCGATTTACCCGAATTACCCGACCTTGATAATTTGTTTGCCCCGACGGGAGTGATTAAAGAAGCGCAAATTTTAGCAGCCGAGACATTTGGGGCAGATAAAAGCTGGTTTTTAGTCAATGGTTCCAGTTGTGGCATTATTGCGGCGATTTTAGCCACTTGCGGCGAGGGAGATAAAATTATTTTGGCGAGAAATATTCATAAATCGGCAATTTCGGGCTTAATTCTCTCTGGGGCGCAACCTATCTTTATCAATCCCGAATATAATCCCACTATCGATCTAAATTTAAATATAACCCCCCAATCCCTCGAAAATGCCCTGAAACTCCATCCCGACGCTAAAGCGGTGATGGTAGTCTCTCCCACCTATCAAGGGGTTTGCTGTGACTTAAAAACTATCGCCCAGATTACCAATCATTATTCTATCCCGCTGCTCGTCGATGAGGCTCACGGGGCGCATTTTGCCTTTCATCCCGATTTACCTCCGGCTGCCCTGTCTCTCGGCGCCGATATGGCTATTCAGTCCACCCATAAGGTTTTAGGGGCCTTAACTCAAGCATCGATGTTACACTTAAAAAGCGATCGCATTAGTTCCGAAAAAGTCGATCGAGCCTTACAATTAGTTCAAACCACTAGCCCTAGTTATTTGCTTCTCGCTTCCCTTGATAGTGCTAGAAAGCAAATGGCGACGCAAGGACTAGATTTACTGACCAAAACCCTCGATTTAGCCGCTACTGCCCGAAAAGAACTCGATAAAATTCCTAATATCTCTGTTTTAGACTTTCCCCATTCTATCCCGGGTTGTCACTGGTTCGATCGCACTCGTTTAACGGTAATTGTCAAAAATTTTGGCTTAACCGGTTACGAAATAGACGATATTTTGCGAGAAAAATACGCTGTCACGGCAGAATTACCGACTTTAAGCCAACTTACTTTTATTATCTCCATCGGCAACCATCGCGAACACATTAATCGCCTCATTACTGCTTTTCAATGCCTTCAATCTCCTTCCTCTACCAGTTTACCCGCGACTCCTGCCCTAGTCATGGGAAATCTGGCTATTTCTCCTAGAAAGGCTTTTTTTGCCCCTACAGAGATAGTATCCCGTAAAAATGCCCTCGATCGTCTTAGTGCTGATGTTATCTGTCCCTATCCTCCCGGTATTCCCGTTTTGATGCCGGGTGAGTTAATTTCTCAGGAAGTCCTCGACTATCTGCAAACTATTTTAGACCTCGGTGGCACGATTACCGGCGGTACTGATGATAATTTGGCAACTTTCAGGGTTTTAAAATAATCGCAAAATTATCTGATATATTAACCGGAAAAAGGCAGTAATAGCAATGGCTCCAATGGCTGCCATCACGGCAATGATAGCAATTTCAGGAAAACTTAGAGTTCCTTGCAGTTGCGGAATTAACAGGAAAACGAGGGTAATTGCGGCTAGAATCGGTAAATCTTTCCCTTCAATCACTTTTTTAAATAATGCCAAAACTAAGCCACCTAAGATCATAAAGGCGATGACAATTCCTGCCGAGGGAACTAAACTATTTAAGGCAATTACTAATAATGTCCCTTCAAACCCCGCAAAGGCAGCATTAGCGAAAGTTTCCCCAAGAGAAAAGCGGGAAGTTTTTCTAATCACCGGAGGAGATGGGGGAATTGGAGAGGGTGGAGGAGATGGAGGAATTGGAGATGGAGGAATTGGAGAGGGGGAAGATGGGGGAATTGGGGAAGGTGGAGGAGATGGGGGAGGAGGATTTAAAGCGGTTAAAACTTCTCCACAGGATTGAAATCTATCCCAGGGATTTGCTAGTAACATTTTATTGAATACTTGGGCTAAATCTGCACTGATATTAGGGGCATAATTTTGCCAATTCCAGACCTGTTTTTGCGGATCGTATAGATCATCAGGATCGCGATTAGTTAAGAGTATAACACAGGTAGCTGCTAGGGCATATAAATCTGTGGATGCCGATACCTGATTGCCTAATTGTTGTTCGGGAGGAGCAAATCCAGCTGAGTAAATTGTTGTGGATTTCTGTTGTGTATTACTAGGGTTATTAGTCGCCTGTTTTACTGCCCCAAAATCGAGTAAATAGAGGCGGCCATTTTTGGATAACATGATGTTAGATGGTTTTATATCCCGGTGAATGGAACCATTTTCATGAATAAATTTGAGGATAAGAAGTAATTCTTTGAGAATGTTTTTAACTTCACTTTCTTGAAAGGGTTTTTGTTGCTGTTGGAGAATTTCTTCTAAGTTTTTACCGTCGATATATTCCTGGGCCAGATAGAAAAATTGCTCTTCTTCTCCCGTTAATTGATTCTTGACTTTTAAAGGGAAAAAAGCATAGAGTTCGGGGATTTGGGGATGTTCTCGGCCTAAATCTTCTAAAACGTGCGCTTCTTGAAAAAATAAGTTTTTCGCTTTTTCTAAAGCTTGGGGACTTAAATTACCAGAAGGTTGAAATTGTTTGAGTACACATTTAGCTTTTTTGGGACTATAACGATCTACTGCTAAAAATGCTGCCCCAAATCCCCCTTGTCCCAATAGACGTTCCGGTAAATAACGTCCCCCCAAAATTAATGGCATCCCGCAAGTAATACAATATTTCTGCTCGATCGAGGTTAAAAGATTGCTATCGTCTAGGTCTAGGCACTGATTACGCGGTTTCGGACAGTGGGGACGCGTACAAATAACTTCCATAATCACCGTTTCCCGTGGTACTGCTCTTAGTTTAGCTACTACCTGCAATTCGGGTTAAAATTTTTATTCTTAAGAAAGAGTTAAAGAGGGGGGTCGTAGGCCGACACGGATACCCATTGTACTACAAGGTTAGCAGAAATTTTGAAGTTTGTCAAGTCTTTGGCTGAAAAAAATTCAGCCAGATAAGGGCGGTTATCTTAATGGTGGGGTAGGAAGTCTCGGTGCTTTTTTTAGTTGAAAGAGCGGGCCAGACGATTAACCCCGGTGTGTAATAACTGTTCCAAGCTTTGGCGATCGCTGATGGCTTGAAAATTGATCACAAAACAGGTTAAACCTAGTCCAAAGAGGATAAAAGTGGGGGCCATAACCACACCAATCATTAACCAGGTGGCGACGTGGAGAAACATGGTGATGGCGAACAACAAAGCTAGGGAAGCAATGGGGAAGATTTGACGGGGAGGACGACCAAAATAGAGAAAAAGAACGGTTAAAAGGGTGGTTACTAAGTTAGCGGGTACTAAAAAGGCACAAATCGAGACGCAATAGTGGCGAGAAAATTCAGCGAGAGTATTAAAATCTATCATGAATAGTAGTTTATAAATCCCTGAGTCTTAGCACTGTCGATTGTAGCGGAAAATTTAGATGATTGGGTTCAAGGTGACTAAAGGCTGTGGTGCAATAGATTTTCGAGAGGGAGCTAAAACGAGGATCGGGGGATAGATCCTCCGGTTATAATGAAATCTGGGAAAATGACACCGCCCTTCGGCTTCTCTGACGGGTCAACCGCATCCCGAAAACTTTTACCCCTTGCTAGGGATAATCGATCGCAGGAAAAATTTTATGAGTAAATTTGTCTTTGTTACTGGGGGAGTCGTCTCCAGTATTGGGAAAGGAATTGTCGCTGCTAGTTTGGGAAGATTGTTGAAAAGTCGGGATTATTCCGTCTCAATTCTGAAATTAGACCCCTATATCAACGTGGATCCAGGCACGATGAGTCCTTTTCAACACGGAGAGGTATTTGTCACCGATGATGGGGCTGAAACCGACCTCGACCTTGGCCACTACGAACGTTTTACCGATACGGAACTCTCCCGTCTCAATAGCGTGACTACTGGCTCGATTTATCAAGCGGTATTGAATAAAGAGCGCCGTGGTGCTTATATGGGGGGAACTGTGCAGGTAATTCCCCATATTACCAACGAAATCAAGGAAAGGATTCTTCGGGTGGCCAAAGATACCAACCCCGATATTGTCATCACAGAAATTGGTGGTACGGTGGGAGATATCGAATCCTTGCCTTTTTTAGAAGCAATTAGGCAATTTAGGAAGGATGTGGGTCGAAATAACGTGATTTATATGCACGTTACCCTAATTCCTTGGATTCCGGCCGCGAAGGAGATGAAAACTAAACCGACGCAACACTCGGTCAAGGAATTAAGATCGATCGGTATTCAACCGGATGTGTTAGTCTGTCGTTGTCATCTACCCCTACAACCGGGATTAAAAGAAAAACTCTCAGCTTTCTGTGATGTGCCGGTGGAATCGGTGATTACTGCTCAGGATGCCAGCAGTATCTACGAAGTGCCTCTTAATCTGGAAAAAGAGGGATTAGCGCAACAAACCCTAGAATTATTAAACCTCAGTCCCCGATACCCCCATCTGGAGGAGTGGGAAAATCTCATCCGACAGATGCAATCCCCTAGTCAAAAATTAGAGATAGCTATCGTCGGGAAATATGTGCAGTTGGGTGATGCTTATCTCTCGGTGGTGGAGGCCCTTAAACACGCTGCTATTGCCCTTGATAGCGAGATAGAATTGCGTTGGGTAAGTGCTGAAGATGTGGATAACGATTCGGCCGAAGCTCATTTAAGCGGTGTTGACGGTATTGTGGTACCCGGTGGTTTTGGTATTAGGGGTGTGGATGGCAAAATTAAGGCGATCGAGTATGCTAGGGTCAATAATATTCCTTTTTTGGGTCTCTGTTTAGGGATGCAGTGTTCGATTATCGAATGGGGTCGCAATGTGGCCCGATTAGAAAGGGCCAATAGTTCCGAATTTGAAGAGGATACACCCAATCCAGTGATTAATTTACTGCCAGAACAGGCAGATGTGGTGGATTTAGGGGGAACAATGCGCTTAGGTCTCTATCCCTGTCGTTTAAATCCCGATAGTCTAGCTTTCTCTCTCTACGGTCAAGAGGTTATCTATGAGCGCCATCGTCACCGTTACGAGTTCAATAATGCCTATCGTAGTCTCTTTTTCGAGACTGGTTATCTGGTTAGTGGCACTTCTCCCGATGGTCGTTTGGTGGAAATTATCGAACTACCAAAACATCCTTTCTTTATTGCTACCCAATTTCACCCCGAATTTCGCTCTCGTCCCAATAAAGCTCATCCCCTCTTTTCTGGTTTCATGAAAGCGGCCCTCAAGGGTAGAGAGCAAAAGTTCTCCCTTATTAGTTAGGGTTTGCTGGTTCTATTGGCTCAAAATCTGGTTTTTTGGGGGGAACCCCCCGAAAATTTCCCGTCTTAACCCCAGTTTGGCCTAGGGTTTTCCGAATTGACGTTGATAAACTACTTCTTCCTTGCCAGATTCCAGTTTAATATCCGAGCGAGGATAGGCCACACATAACAAAGCATAGCCTTCTTTTTGCAGGTCGGGGGATAATCCCATGCCCTCTCCTTGTTCGACGCTACCCTGGGAAAGTTGAGCGGCGCAGGTAGTACATACGCCCGCATTGCAAGAACTGGGTAAGTCAATCCCCGCATCGTAGGCCGCCTGTAGTATAGTTTGATCTTCCCTAACTTCGATCGTTTGTGTTGTTCCTAAATGGGAAATTTCTACTTTGTAGGTTGTGGTCATAGCTAATGAATAATGCTTTGAACTTCACCTATTTTATCATTCTAGATTGCGGATATAAGTAGGGAGGCACAATTTTTGTAGGATGGGTTAGCGGTAGCGTAACATAATCGGGCGTTGGGTTTCATGCTTCAACCCAACCTACGTTCATCTTATGTTTAATTCCACCCACCTACTTAGAAGAGAGGGGGGAAATCTGTACCTAATCAGGTTTTCACCGGTCGGCATATAATTGATTGTCATAAAAGATGATAAGATACTGAAAAGTAGTAACTTTTTCTGGCAATTTGCCCTGTAATTAAAAAAACAAAAGAGAGAATTTGCTTCTCTCTTCTGCTCATGAAAATTATGCCAATTTTCCCATAACCGAGGGGAAGTTATTCTATTTGTAATTGGCTCTCGTGTCTTTAACCGCCGCCCAAAAAAATAGGGCTGTTAGTGGCACACTTGCCGCTAGAATTAAGCCAGTGGTGGTATTGCCTAAATCCGGTTCTCCTGAACTAATTTCAAAGACACAACCCACACCAGCGATCGCTGCAATACAGGATAATAACAATAAAACGCCGCTTTTCGGGGTCATCTTCACTCCTCACCTAAATTAACTAATGCCTTTATTTTGTCACTTTCTCGACGGGTTTCACCGCTTGCACGGAAAAACCGTGTTTTTTTAATTCTTCATTGAGTGCCAAATCGTTATCTACTCTATCCACGAACATGACACCATTAAGATGATCCATTTCGTGTTGAATTGCCCGCGCTAGTAAACCGTTAGCTTGCAGTTTTCGCGGTTTCCCCTGTTCATCTTTATAACTCACTTCGATCGCTTGGGGACGGATGACATCTAAAAACACATCGGGAATACTCAAACAACCCTCTTCCGCTTTGCATAATTCCCGACCATAACCGATAATTTGGGGATTAATCAGAATTAGGGGCGGATTTTCCGGTTTATCGGGTTCACAATCGATGACAATCAATTGTTTATTGACTGCCACTTGCGGAGCCGCTAAACCGATACCATTAGCACTATACATAGTTTGCAGCATTTCTCTGGCTAATTGACGAATGCTGTCATCGACTTTAGCAATTCGCTTGGCTGGTTGACGCAGGACTCGATCGCCGAGATAATGCAGTTCTAAAGGGGGTTTTTCTAATTTGCGTTTTTCTACGGTAATAGTGGCGCTCATAAACTTAATTATCGATGGGATGACACAATTTTGATCTTAGTCACTGGTACTGGGGCATTTCTCCAGAAAAGGGAGGAGAAAGCCCAGACTCTTCATAAAATTTTACACTGATCACAGACAGTTCGTCCATATCAGGAGGTGAGAGATGGGGAGATTTTTCAGTTATCAGTTATCAGTTATCAGTAATCAGTGGGGGAGTGGGGAGATTTTTCAGTTATCAGTTATCAGTAATCAGTGGGGGAGTGGGGAGATTTTTCAGTTATCAGTTATCAGTAATCAGTGGGGGAGTGGGGAGAAGGGAGAAAAAGCTGATTATAACCGGCTACTTATTAGTAATTGGTATTCCTAACCATTGACTTAATTCCGCTGCTAACCATTCAATTTCGGGTTCACTCAGATAGGCTTTTGTATTATTACTAATAGTATATTCTTTAGTCCCCGCCCAAATAGTTAAAGCCATCGGTACATAAACTCGATCGCCCTCGCCATCTTTGGTATGATAACCATCAGCTTTCACCAGTTTATTAATATGTTCCCGTGCCATTTTCTTTTTGCCCGGAAGTGTCAAACCAAAAATTCGCTTAATGGCAACAATTTCTTGACTATTAATAGTGATAATTTCCTCCCCTTTGAGACAATAAATAATCTGGTAAAGCATTCCTAAACCCACATACCAAAAAGGCAAGGAAAAGAGCAGAAAAAACCAACTTATCCACAGAGAAATGGAAACTGCTCCTCCTGTCCATACTAATAAAAAAGCGTTCCAAGCGATGGCAAAGGTTCCAAGATAAATTAATTTAGGGGTAAAACCTTCGGGGGGTAAAAATATTTTAATTTTCTCCTCGTTTTTTTGCAATTGTACCCGACTACTGGCGGGTTTTTCAAGGTTAGAGTAAGTTAATTGCATTTCGTGGAGAGTATTTAAAGCTTGATTTGCCGCCTGTGCTGAAATAAACCTTTTCTCGAGACTAGGTTCAATTAACTGCCCTAACCAATGAACAAAAGCAGGGCTTAAATTGGCTAAATTATTTAATTGAATTTTGCCATCTTTTTGGGGTAAATCGGCGGGATGAATGCCTGTAGCTAGATAGATTAAAGTCGCTCCTAAACTGTATAAATCAGAAGCGGCAACGGTGCGACCACCGAATTGTTCGGGGGGCATATAACCGTAGGTTCCGACGATAGTTAAAGTGGCCTGTTCCTGTTGGGCAACAGTCTGGACAGAACCAAAATCAATTAAATAAACATTGCCGATACTATGACCAGTTCGATCTTTTAGTAAAATATTACTAGGTTTCAAATCCCGGTGGATAATTGGCGGATTAAGTTCATGGAGATAAATTAAAATACCTAGGATAGATTTAGCTAATTCTTGCAGGTCTGCTTCACTAAATTTGCGGCCATTTTCTATCTGTTCCTTGAGAGATTTAGCCTCGATATAACTCTGAACAAGGGCAAAACCTTGATAGGTATCGGTGCGAACTTCAAAATAGTCGATATATTCAGGAATCGAGCGACAATCTAGATGTTTAAGAGTTTCAGCTTCCCGTTGAAAGAGTTTTAAATCTGTCCATTCAAAATCGGGACTGAAGATTAATAATTTGACGACAACAGTAGCGCCCGTTTTTAGATCTTGGGCGAGAAAAGTGCGTCTTCCGGTTTGTTTACCTAACTGACTTTGAATTTGGTATCGATCGCCTAAAATTTGCCCTGGCAGCATACAATATATTCCTAGGAGAATCCTAATTCTAGACTAATCGAGAAATTTCTAAACTGCAAGCTAAGAAAACGTAAGTTTGACCGAATCATCAAAACTTTAGCATCTCCGATGATAACTGCGGCGAAATTCAATTGTATCGCCCGTTTTTCGCTAATCCTTGGACTGGGCTGCTGAGGGAGGTATTTTTTCAGGTTAAAAGAGAAAATAGGCATCAGAAAAGAAAATTGGACCCTCTCCGTCTGGGAAAATTTAGTACAAGTGTTCAGAATAGCAACTGCGGCGCTGCCATGTAGTCTGAAGGAGTAATTTAGATAGTCAACAGCTGAGGGTACAAGGGAGCAGCCAGTTTAATTCCGATCGAGGTGGAGTTTCCTGATATAGTTTTAAAAGCAGTCGGTTCAAGACAAAAAGACATGGTTACTAGGGGCGAACGAGGAGTAGAAGTGAGGAAAAACGAGAGCTTTTCTCTGGCTTCCTATCTGGAGGAAAAGCGGTTAATTGTCGAGTCAGCTTTAGATAGCTCTTTAGTTATCGGCAATCCCGCCAAAATCTACGAGGCGATGCGCTATTCTCTCCTCGCCGGTGGCAAACGGCTGCGGCCGATTTTATGTCTGGCTACCTGTGAATTGATGGGGGGTTCCCTAGAAATGGCTTTACCCACCGCTTGCGCCCTAGAAATGATTCACACTATGTCATTAATTCATGACGATTTACCCGCCATGGATAACGATGATTACCGACGCGGGAAATTAACCAATCATAAGGTTTTTGGCGAAGATATCGCTATTTTAGCTGGGGATGGTCTCCTGGCCTATGCTTTCGAGTATGTGGCTACCCAGACTCGTAATGTACCTCCTGTACAGATTTTAGAGGTAATTGCCCGTTTAGGTCGCACGGTCGGGGCAGCGGGTTTGGTGGGAGGTCAGGTTTTAGACTTGGAATCCGAAGGAAAACCGGATATTTCGGCAGAAACTCTCGGTTTTATCCATACTCAGAAAACCGGGGCCCTGTTGGAGACTTCTGTGGTGTCGGGGGCAGTTTTAGCGGGGGCAAAAGCGGAAGATATAGCTAAATTAGCCCGTTATGCCCAAAATATTGGCTTGGCTTTTCAAATTATCGATGATGTTCTCGATATCACGGCGACAAAGGAGGAATTGGGTAAAACCGCCGGTAAGGATCTACAGGCACAAAAAGCCACCTATCCCAGTCTCTGGGGGATAGAGGGGTCCCGCCAGCAAGCTCAACAGTTAATAGATAGTGCCATCAATGAATTGAGTGGCTACGATGAGGCCGCTGAACCTTTACGGGCCATCGCCGAGTATATTGTTAATCGTAAAAATTAAATTAAACGAATGAGATTATGCAGGACTTCGAGCAGGTGTTACACAATCAAATACTGCTAGTCTCTCTTTTAGCTTGTTTCACTGCCCAGGGACTAAAAGCGCTGATTGAGTTAATCCGCGATGGTAAGGTGAGTCTGCGCTATCTAGTCTCGTCGGGAGGAATGCCTAGCGCTCACTCGGCGCTGGTGGGGGCCTTGGCTACTGGGGTAGGATTACAGATGGGTTGGTCTAGTCCCGAATTTGCGATTGCGGCGCTTTTTGCGGTTATTGTTATGTATGATGCGGCTGGAGTGCGTCAGGCAGCGGGAAAACAGGCCCGGATTCTCAATCAAATTATCGATGAAATGTTCCAGGAGGGCAAGGAATTTAACGAGGAACGTTTAAAGGAATTAATTGGTCATACTCCTTTTCAAGTGCTGGTCGGTTTAAGTTTGGGTATCGGTATCGCCATGGTGCTGCTCTGTCATTAATTGAGGTGTTTTCTGGGGTTGAGATAAACTAGATTTAATAACTGAAAATCCGGGGTAATCACTCATGTTACAATCCCTAAAAATTGAGGGCTTTTGCGGTTTTCAAAGTTTTGAGATGGCCAATCTTGGTACGCCAATTCAAATTTGAAACGCATCAGCAGCAATGTTTGAGATAGAGGCAAAAAGGAATCAAATTAGAAGATGTACCAGACTGAGCCTGAATCCGCCGTATGAAAAGCGATTAAAATCGTCATAATTTCCCCCAGACATAAGCTTATTTTTCGTTGTCGAGTCTTCAGTCCATAAGCAAGTAAGCTTTTTGAGCATTGAGGTGCAAATTATTGGCAAAAATCATCGACAGGACAGAATAAAGCATCTATACTAACCCTAGGGCAAGGTGGCTGAATGGTTTTCTGTTTTTCAGCAGCTCACTTCTCCCTTTTCTTATCCCGAACTCAGGTTATATATAAGGAGAATAATTAACCATGACCGAAAATAGAGGACCGATTCCTGTAGTTGTCAACGGTGCAGCCGGTAAAATGGGACGGGAAGTCATTAAAGCCGTTGCTCGTGCCGACGATATGATCTTAGTGGGTGCAGTGGATCGAAATCCAGCTTTTCGAGGTCAAGATGTGGGGGAAGTGGCCGGTTGTGAACCCCTAGAAGTGCCGATTCTCGACGATTTGCAGAGTGTTTTAGTCCTGGCAACTCAGGAAAAAGTGCAAGGGGTGATGGTGGATTTTACCCATCCCGACGGTGTTTATGACAATACCCGCAGTGCGATCGCCTATGGAGTGCGTCCCGTGGTGGGAACTACGGGATTATCGCCGGCACAACTGCAAGATTTAGCCGAATTTGCCGAAAAAGCCAGCACCGGCTGTTTAGTTATCCCCAATTTTTCCATTGGCATGGTTTTACTACAACAGGCTGCCCTGCAAGCATCTCGCTACTTTGATCATGTAGAAATTATCGAACTGCATCACAATCAAAAAGCAGACGCACCCAGTGGCACAGCCATTAAAACCGCCGAATTACTGGCAGAATTAGGTAAAACCTTTAATCCTGCCCAAGTTTCCGAAAAAGAAACTATCCCCGGCGCTAGAGGCGGTTTAACTGCTGAGAACATCCGTATTCATAGCGTGCGTCTACCCGGTTTAATTGCTCACCAAGAAGTCATTTTCGGTTCCCCCGGGGAAATCTATACCCTTCGTCATGATACCAGCGATCGCTCCTGTTATATGCCGGGGGTTCTCCTCTCTATCCGTAAAGTTACTCAGCTGCAATCCCTCGTCTACGGTTTAGAAAAAATCCTCTAAATCAAGATAGGTAGTGATTTTATTGTAGTGGTGATAGCTCAAACCTTTGCTAATTGGGCATTGTCGTCATCAATAAAGTACCAAACAGTTCGGCACCCCCCTGATCAAGGTAGTAGGGGGGATCGAAGGCAAAATCTATCTTCTATTTAATTAGAACCACTTACCTAAACTCAATGGTAAAATAAGCCCATGAGCGCTTTTCCTACCCCAGAACTCGATAAAATCCTCAAAGAAAAAGATATTCAAGGAGAACAGGAAAGACAAACCCTGCTGGCAAAAACTCAACAATGGCTTCCTGAAAATGCTGTAAAATACGGAATTAATCGAGCTTATATCTTTGGCTCCCTAACTCGTCCCTATAAATTTCACCCCGGTTCTGATGTGGATATTGCCGTCGAAAATATCAATTCCGAATTGCACTTTGATGCTCTTAGTATTCTTTCCTATTATCTGGGGAGAGAGGTAGATATTATTCTGCTGAAAAACTGTCATTTTGCCCACCGCATTCGGGAAGAAGGAATTTTATGGACAACCGACAACTAATTCCGTTGAAAGCTGATATAAATGCTCAATTACAGCTAATCAAAGCGATCGATGGTAAAGTTGCTGTTAGAGCCGAAGGTGTTAATCCCGATGATGTCATTCGCCTAGAAAGCATTGCCTATCAAATCCATAATTTATACAGTGCCACTGAGGATTTACTTAAAATAGTGGCTACCTGTTTTGAAAATCATATTGCCGATACTCGGCAATGGCATACAGCCTTATTAAACAGACAGAATGACTGTCCCTATCCCCGGAATTCGTCCTGCTTTTATTTCTTCAGAAACCGCCGCTTTGTTAAATAGTTTGCGAGGATTTCGGCACTTTTTTCGTCATGCCTACGGCACAAATATTGATTATGAGCAATTGAAAGTTAATTTAGACAGGGCAAGAAAAATCTACAGAAACTTAGAAAAAGATATTCAAATTTTCTTTGAACAATGGGCAGAAAGTTAAGCTAAATCCTCGATATTATAATGATTATGTCGGTTAATAATCCCTATCTTGAATACTGGCAAAAACGCCAAAAAGAACAGCAGGAATATAATCAAAAATTAGCTCAAGAGGCAAGGAAAAATCTTCCGCCAGTTATTGATTATTTAAAAGAAAATTTCCCAATTACAAAAATTATCCTGTTTGGTTCTCTAGTTAAAGGTAAATTTCAGGAAACCTCTGATATTGATCTAGCCGTGGCTGGCATACCCCCAGAAAGTTTTTTTCAAGCTTTAGGAAAAGTTAATTTAATTAGCGCTCGCTGGATTGATTTAAAGCCTATAGAAGACTTAGAACCTCATTTTCTTAAAAGAGTTTTGCAAACAGGAGAATGTCTTTATGCGTCCGATGAGTGCCAGTGAATTACAAGAAATCGCCCTTGATATTGCCACTGAAGTTAATAGATTAAATCGGCTAGAAAGCCAAATGCGTTTAGTTCAAGCGGAAATGCTAACCAACCCGGCACTAGCCGATATTTGTGCCGAAAGTTTAGCCCTAAAACTCCATAACTTCTATACAGGATGTGAACGAATTTTTCAAATTATCGCTTCTGAGTTAAATCCCACATTCCGCACCCTCAACTGTCACAGATCAAAAAAGCCATTAAAGTAGTACATAATAACTAAAATTAATTCAAAGGTTAAAAGGGTTAATGAGAATATATAGCATTAAAAGGGGTATGGAGCGAGAAAGAGAAAAT